>NZ_BSBO01000058.1:0-9075 GCF_027924685.1 Sellimonas catena | reverse complement strand
GAGCATTCTGTTAAAAAGAAACATAAAATGATCAGATAAAGTCCGAACTGAATTGTCTGAAAATAAAAGAAATAAACTGATATCAAAAAAAGAAGAAAAAGTGCCAACGATTACTTGACACATACAGTCGATTGTCAACTATTGACTTTATACAAGGGGGAGGGGTATAATAAACTCAATAATTTCGCAATGTAATGTGAAAAAGGAGACGACTATGGCCAAAGCATCAATATCACGAAAAACACTGAGGGAACAGGTTGCGGAAGTTTTGCGAAAGAAAATTTTAAATGAAGAAATCAAACCGGGAGAAAGGATGATTGAAGCCCAGATTTCTGAGGAGTTTCAGACAAGCAGAGGGCCGGTCCGGGAAGCATTAAGACAGCTTGAAGAGGAAGGGCTGCTTGAATACGAATCTCATAAGGGATGTATTGTAAGAACAATGACTTATGCAGAAATGCAGGAAGCCTATCTGATTCGTTCGACGTTAGAAGAACTTGCGGTTAAAATGTGCTCCGGAAAACTGACGGAAGAACTGGACAGAAAAATGGAGAACAATCTCAGAAAACTTGGCGAGGCGGCCGGTAGGAAAGATCTTTATCAGATCATTGAACTGGACGAACAGTTTCATTCTTATGTGGTAATGGCATCTCACAGTGATAAGCTCTACAAAGTATGGAAGTCGTTGGAAAGCGGGAACACGGCAGCTTACTATACGATGGGATCGGAAGCACTGGTGCCATTTGATTATATCCAGTATAACCACCAGAGGATTCTGGATTCGTTCCGGATGCAGTCAGTGGAGCAGATCTGCGAAGAGATCCAGCATCATTACATGATTGTGCCGGAAGTATTATTCCAGGAACTTCAAAAGAAAAAGCAGTCAGAGGAAAGCTGACGGGAAAAAGAAGGGAGAGAAAAAGATGCTGAAATTTATTGGGAAACGGCTGGCATATGCAATTCTGACATTGTTTTTGATTGCAACAGCTACATTTTTTCTTGTAGCGGGGGCACCTGGAGATCCGATTGCAGCAAAGGTCGGACAGATGCCGGAGCAGGCACAGGAGATTATTGAGAAAAAGTACGGACTGGACAAGCCGGTATTTCAAAGGTATCTCACATATATGAAGAACCTTTTGACAACCGGGAATTTCGGAGAATCCATTGTTTACACCGGAAAAACGGCGAATGAAGTAATCAGGGAAAATACATGGACTTCGGCCAAAATAGGATTGCTTGCTATTTTGTTCCAGGTGACCATCGGAGTGACGCTTGGCATGATAGCGGCGCTGAACCGGGGAAGGCCGGTGGATCATGTGATACGGGTGCTCGTCGTGCTGGCGATCTGTGTGCCAAGCTTTGTGTTTGCAGCTGTTTTGCAGTATTTTCTCGCATTCAAATGGAAACTGGTTCCGGTATTTGGATGGGGAGAGTTAAAGCACTACATTCTCCCGGTTGCGGCATACGCCATCGGAGGAATCGCTTCCTATACGAAATATACACGAAGCAGCATGATCTCCGTGATCGGGGAAGACTATATCGTTACGGCTCAGGCGAAGGGCTGTAACCGGAAGAGAGTCGTCAAAAAACACGTTCTTCGGAACTCCATGATCCCGATTATTACCATGATCGGACCGGCGATTTCAGGAGTGTTTGCAGGATCCTTTATTCTTGAGAAGATGTTTTCGATTCCGGGGCTTGGTTTTTACTATGTAAAAGCAGTTTCGGACAATGACTATACGATGATTATCGGACTTACCATTTTCTTTGCAATCCTGTTTGTGGGAGCACTGATTGTTGTGGATATTCTGTACGGCATCGTGGATCCGCGGATCCGGGTCGCAAAGGGAAAGAAGTAAAAGCGAGGTGAGCAAGTGATGGAAATGAGAGAGAACATCAATATTTCAGACTCTGTGAATGATACAGAGGATCTGTTTGAACGAATCGGCACAGAAGGATTGTCGGGAGAAGAACTGGGAGCGAAGTCCCTTACATACTGGGCGGATGTCTGGAGAAGATTCAAAGCCAACAAGCTTGCAATCTTCGGACTGATCCTCCTGATTGCGATTATTCTGCTGCTGTTTTTGGGCCCGACGATTTCGGGAAAGGATTATCAGTATATCAATGCGGACATTAAAAATCAGGGACCGAGTGCCGAGCACTGGTTTGGAACAGATGATATGGGAAGAGATCTGTTTACCCGTGTCTGTGTCGGCGGCCGGATTTCGATTTATATCGGTCTTTGCTGTACCGCAGTAATGTTTGTCATCGGGGCTCTGGCCGGAGCACTGGCCGGATTAAAAGGCGGGCTGGTAGACGATATCATCATGAGACTTTGCGAACTGATCGGAAATCTTCCGTATCTGATTATTGTCACGATTCTGTCCATGGTCATGGGAAGAAGCCTGTTTTCCCTTGTGTTCGCCATGAGCCTGACAGCCTGGGTAGGAACAGCGCGTATGGTCCGGGGCCAGATTCTTCAGATCAAGGAACAGGATTATGTACAGGCGGCAAAAGCACTGGGAGCGTCCACAGGCAGAATCATTATCAAGCATCTGCTTCCGAACACCCTTGGAATTATCATGGTAGATATCACCATGTCGATTCCAGGATTCGTATTCAGCGAGGCGTTTTTAAGTTATATCGGGCTGGGTGTGAGACCGCCGGAGACAAGCTGGGGTGCGCTGGCATCCGCAGGGCAGCAGCAGCTGATGTTCTATCCGCACCAGTTGTTCTTCCCGTGTTTGATGATTGTCCTTACGATGCTGTCATTCCATCTGATCGGTGACGGACTTTCTGACGCACTGGATCCAAAACTGAGAAAATAAGGGGGAATCATGATGAACGAAAATATATTGGAAGTAAAGAATCTGCATGTTTCCTTCAAAACCTATGCCGGGATATCACATGCAGTAAGAGGAGTGGACTTCAGTCTGAGAAAAGGAGAAACACTTGCGATCGTAGGCGAATCCGGATGTGGAAAGACCGTGACATCCAAAGCGATTATGGGGCTTCTTCCGGCCCAGAATACGATGATTGAAAAAGGCGGCGGGGCACAGATCCTGTTCCAGGGAGACAATCTTTTGGACTATACGGAAAATCAGATGACCCAGATCAGAGGAAGCAAGATTTCCATGATTTTTCAGGATCCGATGACATCGCTGAATCCGACCATGAAGATCGGAGAGCAGATCGCGGAAAGTATCCTGATCCATACACAGACGTCCAAAGAACATGCAATGAAAGAAGCCGAAAAGATGCTGGAACTGGTAAAAATTCCAAATGCGTCAAAGCGGATGAAGCAGTATCCGTTCGAATTTTCCGGAGGAATGAGGCAGAGAGCCATGATTGCAGTTGCCCTTGCGTGCAAGCCGGAGATTCTGATTGCCGATGAACCGACCACTGCGCTGGATGTTACTATTCAGGCTCAGATCATGGATCTGATCGGAGACCTGCAGAAAGAACTGAACATGGCAGTAATCCTTGTTACACACGACCTGGGAGTCGTGGCGAGCGTGGCGGACTATATTCAGGTCATGTATGCAGGTAAGATTGTGGAAAGAGGAACGGTAGACGAGATCTTCTACCAGTCCACTCATCCGTACACAAGAGCGCTGCTCAACTCGGTTCCGAAAATTCATTCGAACAACAAAGAAACCTTGTATTCTTTAAAGGGAACACCGCCGGATCTGATTAACCCTCCTAAGGGATGTTCTTTTGCACCGAGATGTGAATACGGCATGAAGATCTGCAGAATGCAGTATCCTGAGGAGACGAAATTCAGCCATTCCCAGAAATGTTCCTGCTGGCTGCACCATCCGAAGGCGGATGTCAGCGGACTTCCGGAAAATATGATCAGAAGGGGGAATCAGTGATGGACGAGAAAAAGGTTCTGATTGAAGTCAAAGACTTAAAAAAGTATTTTCAGGTGGGACGCCATCAGACATTAAAAGCGGTGGATGGAGTCAGCTTTAAAATCTATAAAGGCGAGACGCTGGGGCTTGTAGGAGAGTCGGGCTGCGGGAAAACGACGTGCGGCAAAACCGTAATGGGACTTTATGATGCCACCGGAGGAGAAGTGATCTTTGACGGGGTGGAAATTCACAGCCTACATAAAAAAGAGAAAAAGGAATTCACAAAGAGAGCACAGATTATTTTCCAGGACCCGTATTCCTCTTTGAATCCGAGAATGACGGTAGGGGATATTATCGGAGAAGGGATCGACATTCATAAGCTGTATACAGGAAAAGAACGTCAGGAAAAAATTTATGAACTGTTGGAACTAGTGGGCCTGAACAGGGAACATGCCCTCCGTTTCCCGCATGAATTTTCCGGAGGTCAAAGGCAGAGGATCGGAATTGCAAGAGCGCTTGCCATTGAACCGGAATTTATCGTATGTGACGAGCCGATTTCCGCGCTGGACGTATCCATCCAGGCGCAGATCGTCAACCTTCTGATTGAGCTTCAGAAGAAAAAGAATCTGACCTATCTTTTCATCGCCCATGATCTTTCCATGGTAAAGCATATCTCCGATCGGGTCGGCGTTATGTATCTCGGAAACATGGTGGAATTCGCGTCCAGCAATGAGCTGTATGACAATCCGCTGCATCCATACACGAAGGCATTGATGTCGGCGATCCCGATTCCGGATCCGAAAGAGGAAAAGAAAAAGACCCGGATCCCGATTGAGGGCGAAATTCCAAGTCCGGTCAATCCAAAGCCGGGATGCCGGTTTGCAGCACGGTGCCGGTATGCGACGGACCTCTGCCGCAGCGAGACGCCAAAGCTTGAGGAGATAGAGAAGGGACATTTTGTAGCATGCCACAGGGTAAAAGAGATCTGACAATCCATGGATACATGGATTTAGGATAGAGAACAAAATTTTAAAAAGGAGGAATAGTATGAAAAAGAGAGTACTTGCATGTCTGCTTGCAGCAGTCATGACAGCAGGGCTTCTCGCAGGATGCGGAGGCGATGAAAAATCAGGTGGAGGCGGATCTTCCGAACAGGTGCTGAACATTTCCACCAACAGCGTGGTAGTCGGATTAAATCCACTGGTCAATACAACAGCGCCGGACAATATCGCCCACAACATGATTTATGATCCTCTCATAAGAGACCGTTCCGCAAAGGACAATACGGATGAGATTGTGCCTGCAGCAGCCGAAAGCTGGGATGTCAGCGAGGATGGACTGACCTACACATTCCACATGAATCCGGACGCAAAGTGGAGCGATGGATCCAAGGTGACAGCCAACGATTTCGAATTTACGTTCAAACAGATGGCAGATCCAAATACAGCGGCAACGAATGCATGGCTGTTTGACGGAGTCATTGTCAATTTCTCAGAGGCACTGTACAACAATGGAAAGACACCGGATGAAATCGGTGTCAAGGCATTGGATGAGGAAACTCTGGAAATCCAGCTGGTACACCCGGCGTCCTATTTCTTACAGCTGGTAGCAGGTTCCGCATATCCGGTCAACCAGGCCAAATATGAGGAATATGGATCCGAATATGGAACTGCCCCGGATAAGACAGTCTACAACGGACCGTTAAAAGTGACAAGCTGGAATCAGAATACCGAGATGGTTCTGGAGAAGAACGATCAGTACTGGGGACAGGAAGACATGCAGCTGGACAAAGTCAATTACAAGGTCATCCAGGAATCTTCCACAGCAGTGCAGGCGTTTATCAACGGCGAGCTGGATGTTGTCAGCACATCGGACACCAACTGGGGTAAAACCATCACGGCGGCCGGCGACTCCCAGGAGATGACGGTTCCGTCCAGTGCACCGGATTTCTTTATGTTCAATCTGAAAAATGAATATTTGAGCAATACGAAAATCCGCCAGGCACTTTCCATTGCTTTTGACAGGCAGGAAATGGTAGATACGCTCCGGGATGGTATGTCTGTACCGATTTACTCTATGATGCCGGATACGATGAAGGTGGGAGATAAAACCTATACAGAGCTTGTAGACGGAAAGAATTACTTTGTAACTCAGATGCAGGAAGAATACACAGATCCAAAGGCACTTCTGCAGGAAGGTCTTGCAGAGCTTGGAAAGAGTACAGATCCGTCTCAGATGACAATCCGCTACGCAAGCCGCGGAACAGCAGAGCTTTCCAAGAAGATCGGTGAGTGGATGAAACAGGTATGGGAAGAAAAGCTTGGTATCAATGTGCAGATCGATATGATGGAATGGAACATCATGTGGGATAAAATCGATGCCGGAGATTATGACATTGCCTGCGGAGGCTGGGGACCGTACTATAATGAACCAAGTGCACTTCTGCAGCTGTTTGAACCGGTCAATGGTTATTTCAACGCGGACAAGACAGGATGGAACAATGAAGATTCCCAGAAGTTTACAGAACTTCTGAATCAGGCAAAAGATGTCGTAGATGACAAGGAAAAGGCGGAGATCTATCTTCAGGCGGAACAGCTTGTGGTAGGAAATGCCCTGATTGCTCCAATGTACCTGGAAGCATCACCGACTTACGTGAAAAACCATGTAAAAAATTATTATGTAGCAACAAACGGTCTGGTAGACTTTTCACAGGTTTCCGTGGAAAATTAGAATACCAGTCAGCAAAAAGGGCCGGTCGCTTTTGTGATCGGCTTTTTTCAGAAAAGGAGGGACAACAACAGCATGTACCTGATAAAAAACGGAAGAATCCATGTAGGGGACGGGACCGTCCTGGATGGATGCGACATTTTGACGGAAGGGCGGGTGATCCGGGACATCGCGCCTGGCATCTGCTGTCAGGAGGCGGAGGTGATCGATGCGTCCGGCTGCGAGATTTTCCCTGGATTCATTGATCCTCATTCCTCTGTGGGAGCCATGGGGATGCCGTCCAGATATCTGGACAATCAGGAGAAAACCGATCCGCTGACTCCGCAGCTGAATGTGAAATATGCCATTGATCCGGATGAGATCGATGCCCAGGAGTTTTATAAGAGCGGGATCACGGCAGTGGGCCTGACTCCTGGAAATGCCAATGTGATGGGTGGACAGATTGCCGTATGCAAAACTGCCCATATGAAGATGGCAGACAGGCTTGTCAAAGAAAAGGCGGCACTCAAGTGCAGCGTCACATCCGAGGTGAAATCGGTCTATGGCGGACGAAACCAGATGCCAAAAACAAGAATGGGAGCATTCTGGATTTTTCAGGAGGCCCTCAGAAAGGCAAAAGCTCCGGAGGAACAAGAAAAGGGAGAACTGATTTGCGAAATCTTTGAAAAGGGCAGCATGCCGGCCTTTGTGGCGGCCCAGACAGCGGGAGAGATTCAGGGTGTACTGGAAATGATGAAAACGGAATATACATCCCTTGTCCTGGTGGACGGGTACGAGTTTGACCGGGCGCTGGAGGAGATCAAGCGGCAGAATGCCGGACTGATTTTGGGAAATGTCAGCGACTGCTCACAGGTAACCAAGCACGGAATGGATCTTGGGAAAATCTGCGATCTGAATGAGAATGGAAATCTGGTTGCGTTTACCGCTTCCAACGGAGGTTTTTCAGAGGGAAGAGAAGTGTTCCTGTGGACCGCCATTGAAGTGTACCGGGCAGGAGCGGACGCGGAAGAAGTGGTGAAGATGATGACGCTGAATCCGGCAAAAATGCTGGGCGTATCTGACAGAATCGGGACACTGGAGACCGGAAAGGATGCGGATCTTTCCATCTATACCGGACATCCGGTGAAAACTTATGCGGCAAGAGTCAGAACCAGCATGATCAATGGGGAGGTGGTATTCTGATGGCACAGACTCTGATTCAAAATGGAACGATTTACACAATGGAAGATGGAGATACTGTTTTCACAGGTGAGATTCTGGTGGAGGACGGAAAGATCAAGAAGATCGGCACCCGTATTCCGGAAGAGGAACTTTCCGGGGATGTGGAAGTGATCGATGCGGCAGGACTCAATGTCATGCCGGGGCTGATCGAGGCGCATTCTCATATCGGATTATTTGATTTTAACGGAGAATCCTCCGTGGATGACGCAAATGAGATGACAAATCCGGTGACGTTGTCCATAGATGCAAGATACAGCGTAAATCCGCAGGCAAGAGAATTCAAGGCAGCGTATTCCCACGGAATTACGACGATGCTTTTGACTCCTGGAAGTGGAAATGTGTTCTGCGGACTTCCGTTTGCGCTGAAGACATATGGAAATAATGTGTTTGACATGTCAATTAAGGCTCCGTGTGCCGTAAAAATAGCTCTTGGAGGAAATCCGAAAGGAACCTATGGAGAGAGAAACCAGCTTCCGATGACCCGGATGGGTGTGGCTCAGGTGCTGTGGGACACCTTCCGAAAAGCAAAAGATTATATGGAAGCAAAAGAATCCGGAGATCATCCGGCATATGATGCGGACATGGAGGCGATGATCCCGGCGCTGAAAAGGGAGATTCCATGCAAGATTCACTGTACCCAGCATGATATGCTGACCGCTATCGAAGTGGCAAACGCATATGGAGTCCGGTTCTCGCTGGAACACGCCTGGGGCGCATCCAATTATATCGATGAGATTGTGGAAAGCGGATGCGATGTCTGCTACGGGCCGATCGGAACATACCGGGCGGCAGGAGAGCGGCGGAAAGTAGACATCGAAGCGGTCAAAACGCTGGATGAGCGTGGCGTGAATGTGGCGCTGATCACCGATTCGCCGATTCTCAGCGAAGAGTCTTTGTATCATCATATCGGGGAAGCTGTCAGGGAGGGCGTACCGTATCTGCGGGCCCTTCGCATGGTGACCATCAATCCGGCGCACGTCCTTGGAGTGGAAGACCGGGTCGGAACACTCCGGGAGGGGAAGGACGCGGACCTGATCCTGGTGAAAGGAAGGCCGGGACTCGATACGGATGCCAGCGTGTGTAAAACAATGATTGATGGAAAGGTCATCTGGCAGTCTGTTTCATAAGATACTCCTGTCAGGGAAAATGTGGTATAATTCATCAGGAAAGTATCAGATTCAGAGCGGAAAAAGAGCAGTCCTGAGTAAAGCGGAACTGCTCTGAATGTGATTCTTTCCAATTGTACCAATTCGCGGACGGTCAGCCAGATCACTTA
>NZ_BSBO01000057.1:0-9268 GCF_027924685.1 Sellimonas catena | reverse complement strand
TGTCTGTAAAGAGAAAAGAGCATGCAGTAAATCACGGCATACTCTCATCATTCTTCTGATCCATCTATTCTTACTATCTGCTTTTTTCTTTCAATCTCAAGCATTTATAAAATGTTGCTCTACAGTACAACGAAATCATAGGACCTTTCCTGGTAGCGTAGTTTGATTCGTAAGACACACGGTCTGCCTTGCTCATTGTGCAGCAGTTCTTTGTCTATTTCATTATATATGATTTGGGATTTGTTGAAAAAAGTTAAAATTTTTGTGGAGTACTAATTATAAAAAGATTCTCCTACCCGCTAATAGCAGGTAGGAGAGAATATGTTTTATTTGCGGGTACCGCAGATTGTACAGATATCGTAAGCTGGGGTGTCTACAACCCAAACTGGTTCTGTTACAGCAGGATGTTCGATGGTTTCGTAACCGACAACCTTGCTAGAGTAGTTCTGGCAACCACTTCCAGCTGGTGAAAGCATTACATGTAAGAGGGCTTCATCAGCATTATCGAACTGAGCACCGCAGCCGTTGCAGACTACTTTCCAGATGGCTTTCTGCTCGGTCCAGGCTTCTTCGATGACCTTTTCTTCATAATGTCCGGTTGCATCGTGATGCTCCCAGTTATGGTCTACAGCCGGAATTGTTTCTACGATTCTGTCACCGCAGATAGAGCAGGTTGTCACCTTTTCACCAGGAGTTGTACAGGTAGGCTGTTTTGTGATAACGGTTGTGTAGTTGTGTTCCAGAGCCGGGATTGTCTGTGTTTCTGTTTCACCACAGACAGAACATGTACGGTGTTTGCTTCCTGCTACACCGCAAGATGCCTGTTTGTCGATAATCCATTCTCCAAAGCTGTGCTCGCCAGTAGCCGGAATCTCACGGGTTTCTACATGACCGCATACAGAACAGGTTCTCTGTTCTTCACCTGCTGCGCAGGTTGGTTCTTTCGTTGTAACCCATGCACCGTAAGAGTGAGAAACTGTTGCAATCTCCTCGGTCTTGGTTTCACCACAGACTGTACATGTGTAAGTTCTTACACCTGTTTCTGTACAGGTTGGCTCTTTTGTTACAACGCCTGCATTCCAGCTGTGCTTACCTGTAGCTGGGATTTCACGGCTTTCTTTGTGACCACATACAGAACAGGTTCTCTGTTCTTTGCCAGCTTTGTTGCAAGTAGGTTCCATTACAACCGTCCATTCACCATAGCTGTGCTTTCCTGTAGCCGGGATTTCTACGATTTCTTCGTAATCGCATTTGGAGCAGGTTACTTTCTTTTCACCAACTTCGCCGCAGGTAGCCTCTTTGATGATTTCTTCCTTCAGGTCGTGTCCGAGTGGTTCAATGCTGCGGAGTTCTGCAATGCCACAGTTTTCACAGATGCGTGCTTCAGAACCGTTTTCGGTACAAGTCGCTTCTCTGGTTACGAACCATTCGCCGTAGGCATGTTCCAGTTTCGGAATGGCTTCCGTCTTTGTTTCACCACAGACCGTACATGTGAATGTCTTTACGCCTTCTTTGCCGCAAGTCGGCTTTTTCGTTACAACGCCTGCATCCCAAGTATGCTTTTCTGTAGCCGGAATGACTTCTGTATATGTGTCACCGCAGTGGCTGCAGGTATAGGTCTTGATACCATCTGTGCCACAGGTTGCTTCTTTCGTAATTTCCGCAACATAGTCGTGACCAAGCGGTTTTACTTCTTCTGTGTAGGAATGCGTGCATCCATCATGCGTACAGGTAAAGGTTTTTACGCCAGGTTTTGTACAAGTCGGTTCTGTTGTGATGACACCGTTATCATAAGCATGTCCAAGGGCAGCTACTTCTTCGGTCTTTATTTCACCGCAGACCGTACATGTGAATGTCTTCACGCCTTTTTCTGTACAGGTCGGCTGTTTCGTAATCACGCCTGCATCCCAGTTGTGCTTTTCTGTAGCTGGAATGACTTCGGTGTAGGAGTCACCGCAGACAGAGCAGGTATAGGTCTTGATACCATCTTCGCCGCAGGTTGCTTCTTTTGTGATTTCCGCAACATAGTCGTGACCGTCTGCCGGGATTGCTTCCTGTTTGGTTTTTCCACACTCTGTACAGGTAAATGTCTTTGTTCCTTCCTTTGTACAGGTTGGAGCAACTGTGACTTCACCCTGATTCCAGGAATGTCCTGTTGCAGGAACTGCTACGGTATAGAAATCATCACCGTCTATGCAAGTGAACTTCTTTTCCCCGGCTTCGGTACAGGTAGGCTGTTTTGTAATGACACCTTTATCATATTTGTGCTGATGCGCAGGCGTCTCTACAGTATCTGTGGATTCAGAAGGCTTGGAAGCATTCTGGGAATTTCCTTTCTGCGGAGCAGCGGACGGCTTCTTGGCAGTGGAGTGAGCAGGTTTCGATGTGGAATGTCCTGTCCCTTTGTTTGGCTGCTTGGAGGTTCCAAGTACCGGAGTCTGACTCTGCTCTGTTGGCAGTGTGATGGATACGATGTTCTTACCCAACCATACGCCTTCTTCGCTGAGTTCGTCTGCTGTCTTTTTGTCTGTTACAGATACAATGACACTCTTTTCGTAAGTTTTGCCGTCTGCATCTGTGATTTCATATGCCAACAGATAGTCGTCATTCTTTGCAAAGTTGACATTAGTATCTTTCAGTTCTACGCTTTTGACTTTTGTCTCATCGAAGGTGACCAGTGTTTTGTCCAGAAAATCTGTCTTTTTGGTTCCGTTTACGATAACCCAGTCATTAAGATTCACATAGGCAAACAGTTCTTCGTCTACGTCAAATAGTACGGAGGTTGTTTTGTCTTTGACTGTGACATCTACTTTGAAAATTCCTTCACGATTGAATGTGACAGTTTCATCCTGTACGGTCATCATGTTGTCTGGTGTTTCCTCTGCCGGAATCCAGATATCAGGATTTTCTTTGTCCTCAATCAGTTCTTCTTTCAGTTCTAATCTGACATCCTTCAGGTCGATGTTTTTGTCCTTGTAGCCCAGTTTATCAAGGACCTTTTCTCTGATGTCCAGAGATGCTTTTGCACCTACATAGATGCTGCGTCCGGCTGTTTCTGTCTCAGCGATTTCGTTTTCAACAGCGATGGTGTTCATTTCCGTATTGCTGTTGGCATAAATCGCCAAAGGAACAGCGGTTGCTGTGGCAGATGCGGCAATCATAATGGACGCCAGTAATGCCGATACGTACTTTCTTTTCATAATGTTGTTAAACTCCTTTCTACGCGCATAGAATATAGTTTAGTTGTGTTATGGAAACCTGTTTAAGCCACAAAAGCAGGAGTGACTTTTCCAGATATTTCCTAATATAACATTATACTCAATCGATTTAGTATAGTCAACGAATTGAGTATGTAACAATAAGGGAAAATAAGAATTTGGAGATGATTCAATGATTTCTTATCAACCCTTTTATGACACGCTTTTTAAGCGTGATATAACGGAATATGCTCTAATCTTTAAGCATGGCGTTCCGGCGAATACATTGCATCGTATGAAGCATGGGAAGCCTATCACCACGACAACGCTGGATACATTGTGTGAAATCCTGGAATGTCGGGTGGAAGACATTCTGGAATATGTTCCGCCGGAAGCGGATTGATTTACTTGAGCTTTTGGATTTTCTTGTACAGGAAATCCGTCATGTCACTATTGGACTGCAGGAATTCTTTTGTCCAGTCGCATATCATAGGCGTCAGCTTTTCCTGCGGAATGTTCGGTAATGGCTCCAGCGTTTCCGCAACGCCGTACATGCGGGAAAGCATGATTGCTGTTTCTAAGAATTTTTGTGTAATATTTTCTTTCATATGTAACTCTCCTTTGTGTAGTCTTGTATACTCTCGCCCAGGGTCTCGCTCACAGTGTAGAAAAACTCTCACATTGTAAGCCATCGTATGGATGGCTGTTTTTCTCTCACTGATGTATTGGTCTGTAGAGACCCAGCTTATTTAGAATGGGTCTATAGGTTTAGGATATGAGTAGGCGGACACCTGGATTTATGGTCTGGTGTCCGCTGAATTTTAAATAGAATATAATTGTATTTATGTATAATAGAGTGTAAAATAATCTTATAAATTGATAAAAGCAGGGATGATACATGGATAGAATTGTATTCAAAGATTATGGGACTGTACAGGGAAAGGGCGGACAGATGCAGCACAAAGTTTCTTTTGCTTATGCCTGTGACCAGAAAGTACAGGGAAGAGATGCTATTGTGCCGAATCCATATTTGAAATCCTACAGGGTGAAGACTGCGGATGGCAAAGTGAGGATTTCCCATGCTGATTATCTGGCGGAGCCGGTGTATCAGCGCCTGATGCGGCATGTCCGGACAGATAGGATGGAAGACTCTCAGTGGTCGGGGCTTGTGGAAGCAGGGGTTCATGCTTTCATAGGTAGAAATGGCAAGCCTATGATATACGTGGATTTGACGGAGAAGGCGGAGAAAGTTGGCTGTATTACGACTCCTGCGCAGCCGTTTGATGAGCAGGCACATGATAGTTTTGTGAAAGCGTCTTTGGCTGAGGTGAGCAGGCAAAGGGTGGTCGCTGCAGAAGAGCGTCTGTCGCAGATGACCACCGAGAAGAAAGATATGGAATATAACATATAAAAGAGATTTATAATTGTATACAATGAATAAAATTGACAAAAATAATCGTATAGATGTATAATGAAAATGAAATAGTGGAGATGATTTTTATATAGGAGGGTGTTATGGCACGTATTTTGATAAAGGACTTAGGCGTTCGTACAGGAAAAGATGGAAAGTCATCACATCGACTGCATTTTTCTTATGCTTGTGACCAGATGGAGATTGGTGCGGATGCACCAATGGCAAATACTTTTTTGCAATCTGTATCACACAGTCAGAAATCTGGAAAAACTTATACATCTAAAGATTATTACCTGCCGGATGCTTCTTATGACCGGCTGATGAAATGCGTATCTACAGAGGGGTGTGAAGACAGCCGGTGGACGGGCATTGTGGAAGCAGAAGTGAAGAAAGTCGGGAATGATAAGGGATATCGGCAGACACTGGATTTTTCAACATCGCATCGACCAGAATTGCCTTTTGACGAAAGCAAGCACAATGCCTTTCTCAAAGCGTCACAGCGGGCAGCGGAAGCGGAAAGCAGGCTGCCGGGGGCAGTTGCATTGGCAGATACAGAAAAACAATTTGGAGAATGATGGGAAAGCAACGGACACACTGTTAGATGGTGTGTCCTTTTTCTTATAAACAGTGAGTATCTTTTGAGCGTCTGAAAGCAATTCTTTTTGCCGGTGGGATGTCAGCGGTTCCGAAACTGCGAACGGTGACGGGGCTTCTATCTCTATCCATACAGAGGGAGTGTATATCTGCAAAAATTTTCTGAAATGCCCGTTCCAGGGCTGCTTTAGAGACATTATTGCCGATTCTTTCATACATATTATCAATCATTTCTGCTTGTGTCATGATTAAGATTCCTCCTTCTGTTTAGTGTATATCTGATGTGGGTACATAGTCCCAGCTGGTGCCGAAGTGCGTGATTCCCCAGATATACAGGTCAAGTTCTGTGTCGTAAAATATCAGTTCGTCCGTATGTTCTATGAGGAAATCCGGGTCCTGGACGATGTACCACTGGAAAATCTCTTCATCATCTGTTAGGTCGCCGCTGATGAGGTCCAGCGGGCGGTTGGCAATCTGGTTTGCCAACACCATACTGCCACAGGTCCGGGCAAGGTCTGCATAGGTTTTAATCCCGTAATCCAGCATGTTCTTCTGTCCTTTCTTCTTGGCTGAGCGACAGGGTGTATCCGGTTCTATCTGGTTCCTGGAACATCTGCTCGTCTAACATTGCCTGTAGGCGGGACCGTATGTATCTACAGCCCAGTCCGCTTCTTGCAGCTTCTTCTGCAAGATGCTGTCTGGTTGCTTCATCAACTTGTAGGACAACATTGTGTGCAATTCCTATTTTCTCAATAGGGGATGCCGGACTGTTCATGATAGACAGAAAGTCTGCTGCGGTCAGCGGCTGCAGTGTGACAATTTGATTGATTCTCCCCATGATTTCCTGGCGGATATTGCCGTATTCCATGAAGTCTTCTTCACTGTGGGAGATGGTGGGAGATGTCACATCTCCAGACAAAAATCCGATATGACGGGAGGCTTCGGACTGCCGGTTGTTCATGTGCTCAAAACTGCCGCAGAAGACGACACTGACATTCTGGCAGCTGACCGTACAGGAGGGCTTTTTTCCATCATCATCTGTAAAGGTGAGTGTGTCCCCATCCATGATTTTCAGAAGTTCATTCTGGATTTTACGGGCAAAGTCGATGCCGTTGGATGATATTGCTGGTTCAAACAGCTTATCCGCTTCGTCTATGACGATGATAAGGTGAGACGCCCGTCCGTGGGATTCTTCCATGAAAATGTCTTTGATGTGATAGCTGCCTTTCCAGCCGTCACAGGCTATCTGTGGACCGTTGACGATTTTGATGTAGTGGAATTTCTTGGCAAGGGTGCGCCAGATTTCTGTCTTCCCGCAGCCCGATGGTCCTGACATGATGAGATTCCGGCGGTGTTTATGGTAGTGGTGATACACCAGCATGGAAGCCGCACGTTTGGCTTCTTCCTGCCCGTAAACGCTGGCATCCAGATAGTCGTAAATCTGCCGTGGTGTCCAGACCATGTTTCCGATGTTATCAAAGATGGGTTCGAATGGGTTGTCTGAGATACCTGCAGCATTTTTCCATCCGCCTGTATTCTTGGTAGCTGTGTTGTTATATTGGCTGTAGTCGGTATGGACAGAGGCGTCTGCCAGGATTTTGCTGAGCGTTTTGCGGTCTGTATCTGACAGATTTGTCATGGAAAGAGCGTTTATCAGGATGTTTCCGGCAGTCTCTGTAGGCTTGTCTTCCCAGAACGAAGAAAACTCCAGGGCAGCCCTTTCTTTTTGAAAGAGCTGCTCTGCGGAAAGATGGTTCGGATTATTTTCTTCTGTAGGTATGTTTTTCAGGGGATTGTGTATTTTGCCACGGTGTCCGCTGCCACGGATAAGCGTCAGATAGTTTTCCCAGAAAGATTGTGCGTCTTTATAGGTCATACGTGATTCTCCTTTTGGATTCAGTCTGGAAACAGAACGCCGCCGCATTCTTTTAGAAGAAAAGTATGCGCAGCGGTATATGTCTGTTCCGTCAGGTCATATAGAGCGAAGCAGCAGTCATCCGGTCCATCTTGCGATGTTTCAAATTTGACATCCAATCCTTGCAGAAAAGCTTTGGCAATGTCATGTTTGCTGTTTGGTACAATGAAATTTGCCTGTGTGTGATGCGGCTCTACTTTTATTGGGGGATGGATGGTGCTAAATGAGAGGTCAGCATTGACCTTGTATACATGGTCAGACAGACGGTCCGGTACAGCAACCTGACTCCGGTTGATGCTTCGTACCATGTTTATCAGGTCTTCTTCGGACATGGTAATACGGTCAGAAGGAAGAATGATGACCTCGTGGATAGACGAAGGGAGTACATAAAAAGCGTTCCCATGGAAAAGATTGAAAATTTCCTGGCGGACTGTTGGAAGGACAATGCTTCCAGCTCCATATTTTACATCTTTGTTTGTAAGGACATACATGGGAAGTCCGGAATTCGGGAAGCCAAGCATTTCATCCAGTGTATTCAGGGAATATTTAATTGGAGTATTGTCCAGAGCATTCATCAATTCTTCGGTTGTGACTCCATGTGCAATACAAAGCGAGTGTGTGACTGCCGTGTATTTGCTTTCAGGTGTGGGGTAAGTGAAGCAGACTGCAATATCGTCCAGTCCCGGCAGACATTTTTTCACAACTTCTTTTGGAATGATAGGTTTCGGAAGTAGGACAGGAGTAATGTGGCGAAGAATTTCCTGTTTGGAGGTTGGCTGATGATAAGTAACCTCTCCGCTGGCAGAGAGTGACAGTAAAAACTTTGTGTTGTTCATGATAATCTCCTTTCGATGTGCTGTAATAGCACTCGCTGCAGCGATAGCTGCATTTTGGAAAGGATTCAGAAGATTCAATACTGTTGAATAATGTTGAAAAATCAACACTAATGCCCTATAATAAACATATATCACGAATGATTTGATAAAGATATTATGAGGGTAGGAAAACAGTATGACAAAAAAATTAAAATGTTATCTGTACACAAGGGTTTCTACAGAAATACAGTTGGATGGATATTCTCTGGAAGCGCAGAAGGACCGGCTGCGGCGGGAAGCTGCACACCGGGGGATGAAAGTGGTCGGCGAATACAGCGATGAAGGAAAGTCCGGTAAGAATATCAAAGGACGTCCGGCATTCCAGCAGATGCTTACAGACATTAAAGAGAAAAAGGATGATGTGGATTACGTTCTGGTGTTCAAACTGTCCCGGTTTGGTCGGAATGCGGCAGACACCCTTAATAGCCTTCAATATATGGAAGACTATGGAGTACATCTGCTCTGTGTGGAAGATGGGATAGACTCTGCAGGCGCTGCTGGGAAGTTGATGGTTTCTGTGTTGGCTGCTGTGGCTGAAATTGAGCGTGAGAACATCAAAGAGCAGACCATGGCAGGACGGCAGCAGAAAGCTCGTGACGGACGCTGGAACGGCGGGTTTGCTCCGTATGGGTATAAGCTGGTGGCGGTGGATGGTCAGAAGTCAAAATCTTTGGTTATTAACGAAGAGGAAGCACCGTTGATTCGCATGATTTATGACAAATATCTGAATGGGAACATGGGTATCACAGGAACAGCGAAATGGTTAAATGAGCATGGTTACACAAAGACGCCCCGACAGAACGGCACGATTACTGGTATTTCCACATCTTTCGTAAAAGGTGTGCTGGATAATCCGGTGTATTGTGGAAAGATTGCTTACGGACGTCGTCGGACAGAAAAGATAGACGGTACACGAAATGAATTTCATATCACGAAGCAGCCGAAGGATTCCTATAAGCTGTATGAGGGAGAGCATGAGGGAATCATCAGCGAAGACGACTGGTATCAGGTACAGGTAAAGCGTGCGAAAAATGCGTTTAAGCGTGAGAAGACACACAGTCTGGAACATTGTCATATTCTATCCGGTCTTGTGAAATGCCCGGTCTGCGGTGCGCCGATGTATGGCGTGGTGAACAGGAAGAAGAAAAAAGTTAGTGTATAATTATTATTGGCAAAAATAGGAATTTTTCCTAAATAAAAAGGGAAGCAGAGAAAATCCCTACTTCCCAATCATACAGTTTTTCTTTATGATGTTAGTTGCAAAATAAAACAC
>NZ_BSBO01000056.1:0-9531 GCF_027924685.1 Sellimonas catena | reverse complement strand
TTTGATGACGAGGCTGGCGTAGAAGGTTTTTATATCTTCTAACTCAGTGTCGTCCTATCTGCATGCCCGCCTTTGTGCGGGCTATTTTCATTCAATAAATCGTCAAAAATCGAACTTTCCTATAAAGCAAAAAAAGAAGCGGTTTGACGCTTCCACTCCTCTGATACCACGTGTAAAGACGGATACCAATACTTTAAATATCAGCACCCGTCTTTACTTTGATTCTTCAATCATTCGTTTACCTCTTTCTTCCGGATTTCATTTTGGTAAATAAGTTTACGTTTTTGGTGGTCTGTACCTCTCTTTCATAAACTTGATGTCCCGATACTCAGCGCCTGTATTTTTCTCGGAACGTCCAACACCTGTGTTGAAAGGAAATAACAACTGAATGTTTACGGCTCGCGTCCGTCTTACAATTCTGGTCTGTTATTTTATGGTTATATAATAGCACCATAATTTCATTTTGTCAATATATTTATCTATATTTTCTTCATTAATTTATTATTTCCTTTTGCAATATTTATTTTCAGAATATTTTGTCTTTTTCGGATTGTCCTTTCACAATCTCAGAGATTCAGAAAAGACAGGGCATAAAACCCTGTCTCATTCATCCTTATCGCATCCGTTCTCCCATACCATTTATAAAGTCTTCAATGACCGGAAGCCGCTTCACCCGTCTCAACTTGATATCAGTAATCTCACAAAGCTCTTCGAGCGCCGCCTCTACAATAATATTGCTGACACGGATCTCTCTCGGTGCGCCAAACTGTCCGATAAACTCGATCAGGCTGTTTGCCAGTGATTCCAGCTGATCCTCCTCCGGCCCGAGAATCTGCGCTTTCATAATCAGCTCTGTCCTGGCCTCCGCTATCACAACCATTCTCATACTTCCCGGGCGGTTATAACTCTTGTCATTGATTTTTGCGGCCTGATATGCCACATCCATCTCAAGAACGTAACGATTATTTGGTACATTTTTTAACGTCTCTATGATTTCTGCATCATTCAGTTTCAGACTCCGGTAATTAAAGGAGACAAACGGAAGCTCTTCCGCACCCCAGTAATGATTATCCGTATCCGGATCTATGGAATACACATACATTTCTCCACCCCGGAAATTTACATTTACCTCCTCGCTGCGGTATGTAAGAACCGCCTCTTCCAGAAGCTCCAGATAATAGCACATCCGATGCACTTCGTCCTGATTCAGCTGATATGGATAATAGCCTTCTTTATAGGAACGGAAATAGAGCCACTGATTTTTCCCACGATATTTATATCCTGTATCTTTGATGATTTCTCTCTCTTTTTCCGTCAGCTCTTCTCTGTTTCCCCAATAGCAGGCCAGACTGCTCTGATTTCCCATTACAAACTCCGTTGACAAATTGAGTGCTTCCTGATTCAGCATCATCATAAACGTATTGAGATCCCTGTACCCCTCATATACAACAATCCCATAATATTCTCCGCCTTTTCCAAGAATGCTGACAAAGGCTGCATCCTCCTTTTCTCCTTCTCTCAGGCAAATCAGATCCAGATCCCAAAAGTCCTCCCACGGCTTCAATTCCCTGATTCTGGTCGCCACATCATATAGTTTTTTCCATTCTTCCCTGCCGGCTTCCTTCCTCATGCTTTTCACCTCAATTTCCTTTAGTTTTATACAAAACATTAAATGATAAGTTAATGTTAATCCCTTTTGCCTGTATCGTCAATATCCAGTTTGTCTGCCTGCTTAACTCGTCTCGTTATTCAAATCCCCGGATTCGTTCTATCAGGGAATGTTGTTTCATCATTTTCTTCCATGCAATAAAAGGTGCTGTCATACAGATCAGAAATACGACTGCAATTCCGCATACGAGCGGTAAAACCGGTACGGCGAATGGAGCGCCGCGGTAATTCATGGACTGGAAGATTCCATAGGTTACTGCAAGTCCGGCAGTCATGGTAATCAGAAGGGATCCTGCTGCGTAAAGCAATCCTTCCAGAAGCAGCATCCATTTCATCTGCCGGTCAGTCATTCCGATGCTTTCCATAACTGACAGTTCCACCATCCTGTTCTGCACACTGCTGATCGAGGTATTGATATAATTCATAATACCGATCAGTGCCAGAATAAACACAAGCCCGGTTCCTACCAGCATCATATTTCCCTGTGCCTCCCGGATCGTTTCCATCAGATCAATTTTGGATTCCATCGATAAATCTCTGTATCCGGAAAGCTCTTCCAGTTCACCAAGAATCCTGTCTTCTGTCTCCTGATCATATGTTTCCTCATAATAGATCCCCATCTTAAAAAGCATTGGTTCTGCCGCAAATTCTTTGAGCGCCTGTTCTGAGACAATGATGGTCGGCGGATATCCAACCAGCGCCGTATAGTAATTGTCATCCGTCAGGCCTGCAATGGAAAATGTCTTCGTATGTTCCGGATTGGAATACTCTGCGCAGGTCACCTCTTTTCCCTCGACATCCGAACTTGTAAAATCCAGACCGTCCCGATACAGAATGCAGGTATCGCCCCGCATAAATGCTTCTTCATCCACCGGCTCTGCCAGCGCCTGATTCAGATTTTCAAATGCTGCCTGATCGATCCCGATCATGGAAGTGCCAAAATTTTCAGGATGTTCCTGATATTCTTTCTTCTCATCCTCATAAGGAATCGTCATCCACATTTCATAAAATTCTTTCATCCACATGTCGGAAAACTCCGGTTCCCATGGCACAATGATCTCCGCAAAAAAGACCGGATGTACATTTTTTACACCTTGTGTCTGCTTCATGTTCTCCAAAGCGGAATCATCCAGAACTGCTTTTCTTTCCTCCTGTGTTTCTTTCCTAATCGTGTCATTTTGTACAACCAGATCCAGATCCATGGAGTTGGATGTATATTCTCTTGCTCCCTGACTGGAAAAGAGCGTTACCAGACACAGAAATATCGAAAGCCCGGAGGCAAGAGAAACCATCACAATCCCTGTCTTCTTTTTCTCTTTCGTGATCTGTTTCTTCGCCAGTCTCCACAGCACCTTTCCTCTTCCGGTCTTGCCGGAATAGCTTCTGTTCTTCTGCGGCCGGTAGCCAATCGCTTCCAGCGGCGAACATCCTGCCGCGATCTTTGCCGGTTTCCTTCCCGCCGCCATTACCGTTATTCCTACAATCAGAATGGTAAGCGCAAAGATCAGCGGATGAAAGGAAATCTGTACCTGTCCTGCCTGCCCGGTCCGAATTCCCAGCGACTCTACCACAAAAGGGATCAGGAAAAAGGATACTACACATGCAAGAAGGATTCCACATGCAGCGCCGCCCCCTCCGATTACCGCCATCTGCCGGTAAATCATGCTGTAAATCTGACGTTCTGTCATTCCAATCGTCTGAAGAAGTCCGTAATACCTTGTATTTCCTGCCACTGACAGATACATGATATTATAAATCAGAAGATAGGCACACAGACAGATCATGGCGGCCAGCCCGATCATACCCGTCACAATGGAGATCGAAAAGCTCATATCCTCTGAAAAGAACATTCTCTGCTGCTTTCCAAGATTCATATCCTCAATCAGAGCATTCTGCTCTTTTTCCGTCATCAGCTTCTGCCGGATATCCATATAAAACCGGCCGGAGGCAACATCCGAAACCTGGTAGCCGGACGCTTCATAAAAACTTTGGGAGACATAAAATATCTTTTTCTCACCGTAGCCGCTCCATTTTCCAGAAATCCGGAACTCTTTTTCAAACGATCCTTTTGGCGTTCCGACCGTCATTCGAAATGTATCACCGATATCGAGATTGCCATAGCCACATTCTTCCAGTGCCTTCTCCGTCACCATGATTTCATTTTCCTGTTTCGGATACTCTCCCTCTACAGACGTCCGGGCCGGTTCCATCATGGTGTCCCAGAACGTCGGATCCGCCCACATCAGTCCGACGTTTGGGGTATTGTCCTTGTCTGTCGCCTCTACATATCCCGACACCGCGCAGATTCCGGTCCGTAGAATATCTTCGTTTTCGTCGCAGAATTCTTGCTGCTCTTCCGTCACTCCATACATAATCGCATCAAACTCAGCTCCGTTCATTCGGATATTCTGGATCCTCTGCATTTTAAAATAAGTCACTCCGACTGTCAGCACGCTGAAAAGAAGAAAGGCGGACAATAAAACAGCGAAAAACATTGTAAGCG
Source organism: Sellimonas catena (assembly GCF_027924685.1). Lineage (NCBI taxonomy): Bacteria > Bacillati > Bacillota > Clostridia > Lachnospirales > Lachnospiraceae > Sellimonas > Sellimonas catena. Next base: position 5,360 of record NZ_BSBO01000056.1, on the reverse strand, counting down.
TTTTTCTTTTGTTTTTTACGAGCGCACTTTTTGCCAGTCTGGAAATGATCTGCCCATTATTATTTTTCATCGTGAAGGCCCCTTTCTTTCACGATTTTTCCATCTTCGATATGGACAATCCGGTCCGCCATCTGGGCAATGTCCATATCGTGGGTAATCAAAATCACGGTCTGCCGGAACTGTCTTGCAGCCACTTTCAGAAGCCCCAGCACGTCATGGCCGGATGCGCTGTCCAGATTTCCGGTCGGTTCATCGGCAAGAAGAATCCGCGGTTTTGATGCAAGCGCCCGCGCAATGGCGACTCTTTGCTGCTGGCCGCCGGACAGATTGTTCGGAAGTGCTTCTTTCTTTTCCTGAAGCTTGAGAAGATCCAACATCTCTTCCATAAATCTTTTGTCCACCGGGCGCCCGTCCAGTTCAATCGGCAGTACAATATTTTCGTATACATTCAAGTCCTGCACCAGATTATAATTCTGAAAAACAAATCCGACCTTTCTGCGGCGGAATACCGTCAGCTGCTCTTTATTCATTCCGGCCAGATTTCTCCCGTCTATGCAGACGCTTCCTTCTGTCGGGACGTCCAGCCCGCCTAGCATGTGGAGAAGTGTGCTTTTTCCGCTGCCCGATTTCCCGACAATCGCCACAAATTCCTGCTCTTTTACTGTAAAATCCACACCGTCCAGCGCCTTAACAATATGTTCCCCCAGCCTGTAATACTTTTTCAAACCTTTTGCTTCTACCATCCATTGATTCATAGATACCCTCCTCACTTTCTGCTGTCATTTTTATCTACAATTAAAGGATATCTGTCAAAAATCACAAACCTGTCTCATTCCGCAATATTCTCGGTTTTGTGATTTTCCACATTCTGCTCCGGACTTTCCGGAAGATAAAGGCAGAAAACAGATCCCTCGCCTTCTTGGGATCGGACTTCGATGTATCCGTTCTGAAGTTCCAGAATCTTTCTTGTGAGATAGAGGCCGATTCCGATCCCAGGCTCTTCGTGCACCTCCGGTTCCCGGTAAAAGCGTTTAAAAATCTCCGCCTGTCGTTCCAGTGCAATGCCTTTTCCATTATCCTGAATACTGATTTTTGTAAAAATCTCCTGTCTGGTCACACTGATATGAATCTCCCCGCCTCGCTGCGTATATTTCACAGCATTATCCAGGACATTAAATATCGCTTCTTCCGTCCATTTACTATCATGAAGAAGCCACAGTCTGTCCGGGCACTCTACATAAAGCGCGATCTGTTTTCCCGCAGCCGCCGGCACAATCTCTTCAATCGCCTTCCGGATTGTAGTGCACAAATCAGAAGTTTTCATCTGCACCTGAATCAGCCCCGTCTCCAGCCGGGACATTTTCACCATGCTTTGGAGAAGAAATTCCAGCTTATCCGCCTGCTTGTCCAGGCTGTTCAGGAATTCTTCCTGACGGTCCGGCTGCGTCTCTTCCCGCAGAAGCGAAAGGTATGCCTTCATATTAGAAAGCGGGGTTCGCGTCTGATGGGAAATATCGGAAATCAGGCTTTTCAGTTCTTCCCTGCTTGCCCGGTTTTCTTCCTCTTTCTGCTTCCAGATCCGTCCAATCTGGTTCATTCTGACACTGCATTTTCCAAACAAGGTATCTTCCACTTCTTCTGTCGTATCCGGCTCTCTCCCCGACAGAAGCGCATCCATATTTCGTTCCAGCTTCCCTTCAAAAGTCAGTACATCCTTTTTTAATTTGATATATTTAAGCCCAAGAACAAGCAAAGCCGCTGTCATCAGACCCGCCAGTATTATGCTCCAATCCATTGATATCCCATCCCGTATACATTTGAAATATATTTGTGCTCTTCATCCTCGATTTTCCCGCGCAGCCTGTTGATGTTGACTGCCAGCGCATGCTTATCGACAAACTGATTTCCACCGTCCCATAATCGTTCCAGCAGCACATCATAGGTGAGCAGTTGCTTTCGATTCATCAAAAACTGGCGCAGAAGCCGGAATTCTGTCGGTGTAAGAAGACATTCTTCCTCTCCCGCAAAGACTTTTGCACCATCGATATCCACTTTCAGCCATCCATCATCGTACTCCTTCGTCTCGGCCGGAGTCATATGTTTCAGGATAATACTGATTTTTTTCAACAGAATTTTCATGGAAAACGGCTTCGTCACATAATCCACGGCTCCCATGTCATATCCGGCCAGGGCGTCCTCCTCCAGATCTCTGGCAGTCAGAAACATCACCGGAGTTTTTTTCTCATTATTTACCCATTCGCAGAAAGAAAATCCGTCCCCGTCCGGCAGATTGACATCCAGAATGATCAGCTGGAGTTCTACCTCTCGGCAGATTTCTTTGGCCCTTTCCACGGATGACGCTGAAAAAACGCGATATCCCTCTTTTTCCAACACCAGGCAGATGGCATGATTCAAATCAAAATCATCTTCTACAATCAATAATGTCTGCATCCTTTTCCCTCCCGTCTTTCTTGTTCCATCGTATCATATTTTGGTAGTTTTGGCTTTCTTCAAGGGAAAAATCACAGGATTGTGATTGTTTTATAGTTTAGATGAGATATCTGGCGACGAGCTCTTCGATTCGTTTTGTATTCAGAACTGTTTTCCCTGTCTCAAATGTGAGGATCAGTCTTTCGCCCGGGTAAATGTCATTTTCTTCGTATGCGTTGATTTTTCTGACCGCATTTTCAGCGTATTCCGGGCTGTCCATTTTCCCATCATGCTTCCAGTAAATTTCCTTTCCGGTCTTTTTAGACAGGAATGTAAAATCGGGATAAACAGTGCCAAAACCATTGAGATAGAGCGGACACTCATATTTATACGGAATTCCTTTTCTGTAGAAATAATCGGCCAGAATCTTCTCTGATTTCGACCGCACCCTCTCCCCTTTGTCAGTCATGATTACAGGTGTACCCTCACGGAATTCTTTCCGCTTATATTCTCCGGATTCCCATTCTTGTATCTGCTGATCCCATGATGGCTCCACCGGACAAATCAATTTTCTTCTTTCAGGATGTTCCTTCATGAATAGGTTTTCTATTTCATCATCCTCATAATCTTTTGTGATCCTTTTTAGCTGGCCCAGTCTCTTCTCGGCAAGTTTCAACACTTTTTCATCATATGCTTTCTGAGCAAGTTTTTGCGGCAGTTCCTCATCGGCTTTCGGAATATATGCTCCATTTCTCTTTTCTCCCGGCATGCAGTGATAATATTGAATCCACCCCCTGCTTTTAGACAGGCGTAAGGATCCCGGCGGAGCATCTTTTACCTGTTTCCTCGTTTTGGAAAGAATCTTTTCTAATCTGTCCTGTTCCTTCAGCAGCATTTCTTTGATACCTGTCATATCATTTCCCCTTCCATTTCTGCATAGTATCGTTTGAATCACGACAATGCTGTCTTATTTTAGAAACCGTACGGTTAATACAAACTATTTTGCTGAACTAGCTGTAGTCCAAATCGCGCCATACGGTTGTAATTTCATTTTTGTCAAATACAACTGTAGCTTTTTACTCTAAATTAGTTGATTGTCTTGAAAAATGCTTGATTTACGGGCATATTCGCAGGTTTGCAGATTGATTTTACTACTCATTTACTACTTTTAACGAATTGAGCCTTGATATGCAAAAGCACCTGCGAAGCTGCCGGATAAACCACTACACCACCTTACGCGGCACGTCGAAAAGAAAAAATAAAATAAGCACCACCTATAAGGCGGCGTTTCTCACTCCCACACAGGAGAACAGGAACGCTGCTTTTTTTATGCCCTCATGTTACGCAGTAAGGGCAAATAAAGCCTTGATTTATGCGGCTCTTAGAGCGCGGAAATGAGAAAGGCAAGGGTTGATACCTTTTTCCTCAAAACCGCGTTTCTACTGCGTAACAAATCCAACCAAAGGAGTGATGAAGCTATGGCAGTTTTCCGCGTGGAAAAGAACAAAGGTTATACGGTTATGAGCAACCACCATTTACGCAACAAGGAACTTTCCCTAAAGGCAAAGGGCTTGTTGTCGCAAATGCTCTCACTTCCCGAAGATTGGGACTACACCCTTGCAGGGCTGTCCCTTATCAACCGGGAAAGTATCGACGCTATCCGCACCGCTGTATGGGAGCTTGAAAAAGCCGGATATATCACAAGGCGGCAGGGACGCGACGAGAAAGGCAAAATGACCGCTATTGAGTACACCATTTACGAACAGCCACAGCCCCCGGCATTGGATTGTCCGGTATTGGAAAATCCAACAGCGGATAAGCCGATATTGGAAAATCCGACACCGGATAACCCGACGTCGGAAAATCCAACGCAATTAAATAAAGAGATACAAAAAACTAACTTACCAAAAAAAGAAAAATTAAATACAGATATATCAAGTACCCATTCCATTCCTTTCCATTCCCTAAATCCCTCTCCCTTAGAGGACGCGGCACAGCTGCCGGAACGGAAGCGAAAGGAAGCGACAGACGCATACAGCGTGTATGAGGAAATCATCAAGGACAATATCGAGTACGACTATCTGATACAGGACAGATACCTTGACCGGGACAGGATAGAGGAAATCCTTGCCCTTATTCTTGAAACCGTCTGCACCAAACGAAGAACAATCCGTATCGCCGGGGACGACCACCCGGCAGAGCTTGTAAAAGCAAAATTTATGAAACTGAACAGCGAACATATCCGCTTTGTACTGGACTGTATGCAGGAAAACACCACCAAAATCCGCAACATCAAGCAGTACATGAAAGCTGCCCTTTTCAATGCTCCGTCTACGATTGGCAGCTATTACACGTCCCTTGTATCTCACGATATGTACGGCGGGCGCACTATCCAGTCGGCAAGAAGCAAGGGCATACCCGATTACACCTGCAACGAGGGCGAAAGCCTGTAAACCAACCCAAAGGAGGATTTTATGATGACACAGAAAACAGGAGCTTTGATTTTTGATGAAACCGCTGACCGCTACGACATTCGCTTTGACGTAAACGACTATTACGGGGGATTGCATTGCGGCGACTGCATGGAGGTCTTTGTGCGGGGCAAATGGAAGCCGACCCGTATGGAGTACGGGGACAACTGGTATCTTGTGGGTATTCGGGCGGCAGACCTTTCCGGGCTGCGGGTACGGATTTAACAGGGCGGCGTGAAAGCGGATGCTCTTTTTTCATGCCCGTCCCGTTTCCCGGCGGCGGGCATACCACCATAGAACACGAAAGGAGGACACCCATTGCAGGAGGAAACCTGTAGAGCAACATTTTATAAATGCTTGAGATTGAAAGAAAAAAGCAGATAGTAAGAATAGATGGATCAGAAGAATGATGAGAGTATGCCGTGATTTACTGCATGCTCTTTTCTCTTTACAGACAGG
>NZ_BSBO01000055.1:0-10100 GCF_027924685.1 Sellimonas catena | reverse complement strand
ACGTGTTTTATTTTGCAACTAACATCATAAAGAAAAACTGTATGATTGGGAAGTAGGGATTTTCTCTGCTTCCCTTTTTATTTAGGAAAAATTCCTATTTTTGCCAATAATAATTATACACTAACTCCACTGGAAAATCGCAATTCCGATCAGCGCAAGCAGAAGCCCTCCCGCCTTTCTCCATTCAAACGGACTTTTGTCCATTCCAAAGAGTCCGAAAAGTTCAATGACATAAGCCACTATCAACTGCGCAATGACAATCAGAAGCGCCGCCTTTGCCGGCCCCAGCTGATCCATGCTTTTGATTACAGTCCAGGTGATGCCCGCACCAATGGCTCCTCCAAGCAGCATATACTTTGGCTGTACTTCCATCAGACTTCCAACGGAATCCCTGCCTGCAAAAAACCAGACGATCAGACAGACGATAAATGCAGAAAACTGGACCCACATATTACTGACCCACATTCCCGCCGTCTTCGTCACCTGTGTATTAAAAACACCCTGCACACTCATCAGCGCACCGGAAATCAATGCAATAATAAAACCGGTCATACCGGAAATCCCTCCTTTCTTCTATATAAGAAAGTAGTCTTTCCAGTATGCCGGTTTTTATTCTTTATTCCAGGATCTCATCCAGAATCCGTATCAGTTCGTCCACTTCTTTTTCTGTGATAATCAGAGGCGGTACAAACCGGATTACGTCACTTCCTGCGCTGATCAGAAGCAGTCCCTTTTCCAGTGCTTTTTTCGTCACTTCCGCCGGAGAAATACTGAGCTGTATTCCCTGCATCAGACCTTTTCCTTTGCAGGCCAGAATGCAGTCGTGTTTCTTTGCCAGTTCCTCAAGCTGTTTTTTCAGATAAGCTCCGATTTCCTTAACATGCTCCGGAATGTGTTTCTCTTCAAAGATCTCAACGGTCTTTGCCACAGCCGCACAGGCAAGCGGTCCGCCGCCGTAAGTCGTACCGTGGTCTCCCGGGGCAAGTGAATACTCTGCCACTTTCTCCGTCATGGCAAACGCCCCTACCGGGAATCCGCTTCCAATGGCTTTTGCCATAGTCATAATATCCGGACGCACGCCGTATTCCTGCCATGCAAAGAAGGAGCCGGTCCGGCCCATGCCGCACTGTACTTCATCGCAGATCATCAGAATAACGTTTTCATCACAGATCTTGCGGATTCCTTTCATGAATTCTTCCGTCGCCACGTTAATTCCGCCTTCGCCCTGCACCGGCTCTACAATGATGGCGCAGGTCCTGTCTGTCACCAGTGCTTTCACACTGTCCAGATCATTAAGCTTTGCAAACTTCACACCAGGAACAAGCGGCTCAAACGGCTCCTGATAAGCTTTGTGGCCTGTCACGGAAACAGAACCGAATCCCCGTCCGTGGAAAGATTCTTCCATGGCAATCCATTCAAATCTTCCACTCTTTTTTGTATAGGCGTATTTTCTTGATGCTTTCAATGCACCTTCCACCGCCTCGCCGCCACTGTTGCAGAAAAAGATCCGGTCCATCCCGGACACCCTCTTCAGCGCTTCTGCCGCCTCTTTTGTTCTTGTATGATAGTAAAGATTGGAAGTGTGGGCCAGCTTGTCAATCTGGCTTTTCAGAGCCTCATTCCACTCTTTATTTCCGTATCCGAGAGAATTTACCGCATATCCGGCCGCGAAATCCAGATAAGCTTTGCCCTCCGTATCGTACAGATACGCACCTTTTCCATACTCCAGGATCACTGGAGCCGGATTGTATGTGTGTACAAGCGCATTCTGTACGGAGTCCATATATGATTTATCCATGATAATACCGACACTCCTTGTCATTTAAAATTGCTGTACCAATTCCTTTGTTGGTAAAGATCTCAAGCAGCAGGCAATGCGGAATCCGGCCGTCCAGAATATGAATCCGGGAAACTCCGTTTTCCAGCGCATCGATGCAGCTTTTCAGCTTCGGAAGCATACCGCCTTCGATGTAGCCTTCATTGATCAGACGGATCGCGTCTTCTGCGGAAAGCTCCGGAATCAATGTTTCCGGATCTTTTGGATCTTTGTAGACACCTTCGATATCTGTCAGGAAGGCAAGTTTCTCCGCTTTCACCGCTTTTGCGATAGCACATGCAGCTTCGTCCGCATTGACATTGTATGCCTGGAAATCATTGTCCAGACCAACGGAGCAGACTACCGGAAGGAAATCTTTTTCCAGAAGGTCAAAGAGGATCTTCGGCTCTACGTCGCAGACGCTTCCTACATATCCGATGTCCTCGCCGTCCACGTATTTTTTCGTCACTTTCAGAAGTCCGCCGTCAATGCCGCTGACTCCGATGGATTTAATTCCAAGCTCTTCCACGAGCTGTACCAGCTTTTTGTTGACTTTGGAAAGTACCATCTCCGCAATCTCCATCGTCTCTTCGTCTGTTACGCGGAATCCGTTGACAAACTTTGTTTCCTTTCCGACTTTGTCAACCCACTTGCTGATCTCCTTGCCGCCGCCATGAACGATAATCGGCTTGAATCCACAGAGCTTTAACAGGACTACATCCTGGATGACTCTCTTTTCCTGTTCCTCATCGAGCATGGCGCTTCCGCCGTATTTTACTACGATGATCTTTCTGTTGAAACGCTGAATGTACGGGAGCGCTTCAATCAGCACTTCTGCCTTGTCCAGATATTTCTGCATACTCTTGTCCATTTTTCCTACCTCCTAGCTTCTGTAGTCCGCATTGATTTTAATATAATCATATGTAAGGTCGCATCCCCATGCAGATGCTTCTTCCGTTCCCATCTTGATGTCCGCAATGGCTGTCACTTCCGGCTGCGAGAGAATCTCTGTCGCTTTTTCCTCGCTGTAGGCAACAGCAGTACCGTTTTCCGTAATCTGAATCTTTCCTGCCTTGCTCTCGAAGAACAGATCAACCTTCTCCGGATCAAACTGTGCCCCTGAATATCCCATGGCGCAGAAGATTCGTCCCCAGTTGGCATCGTGTCCTGCAATGGCTGTCTTCGTAAGGTCAGAGCATACGATGGATTTTGCCAGGGTCTTTGCCTGCTCTTTTGTCTCGGCTCCGATGACTTTAGCCTCAAACAAAGCCGTGGCTCCCTCGCCGTCTCCTGCAATCTTCTTTGCCAGATAAACATTGATCTCATGAAGTGCCTGGCAGAATGCCTCATACTCCGGTGTTCCCTCTTTGATCTCCTCATTTCCGGCTGCTCCGTTTGCAAGGAGAAGTACGGTGTCATTTGTGGAGGTGTCTCCATCTACGGAGATCATGTTATAAGTATCCTGCACATCCGCGCTCAGCGCCTTCTGAAGCGCCTCTTTGGAAATGACTGCGTCTGTGGTTATGAAGCTTAACATCGTGCACATATTCGGATGAATCATTCCGGAACCTTTTGCCATTCCACCGATAGTCACTGTCACACCGCCAACTTCGATCTCAGCTGCCAGTTCCTTCTCTACGGTATCTGTCGTCATGATGGCTTTTGCCGCCAGTGTTCCATTCTCGATGGAATCATTCTTTTTCTCCGCAAGTGCTTTGACTCCTGCTTTCATACGGTCAATCGGGAGCTGGCGTCCGATCTCTCCGGTCGATCCAAGGGCTACGCTGTCCGCCGGAATTCCGAGTGCTTCCGCTGCCGCCCTGGCAGTCTCCTCACAGTAATACATTCCTTCTTCTCCGGTACAGGCATTTGCAATGCCGGAGTTAACAACGACAGCATGTACCGGTTTCCCGGAATCCACTACCTGACGGTCCCATTTCACCGGCGCTGCTTTTACGACATTCGTCGTGAATGTTCCTGCTGCCGCGCACGGCTTTTCACTGTAAATCAGTGCCATATCCGTCCTGCCCTCGTATTTGATCTTCGCTGCGGTGCTTGCTGCCTCAAATCCTTTTGCCTTTGTCACTCCGCCTTCTACTATCTTCATGTTCCCATCCTCCGTTCTGATCCCGGATTCTGCCCGGCATCTTTATTCTATAAATACTGTAATATTTTCTTCATTTAAAGTGAAATCATAATAATTCAGGTCTTCCCGTTTCGTCCATCCGATCCGGTTCCAGAATGCATTCCCGATATCATTTTGTGTAAAGGCAATCAGAGATACCTTGTTGATCCCCTCTGCCTGCAGCGCCCGCATGGACGCAGCCACCATCTGGCGCCCGATTCCGTGCTTGCGGTATGCCTCCTCTACACAGACATGGTAAAAGCATCCTCTTCTTCCATCGTGACCGCAGAGAATGCATCCTACGATCTTCCCGTCCTCTTCTGCCACTACACTGGTCGTCGGATTCCTCTTCAGGAAACGTTCCACGCCCTCTCTTGAGTCGTCGATGCTGCGGATTCCAAATCCATGAATCGTTTTCCAGAGGTGATACACCTGGTCATAATCCTCAATTGTCATTATCCGAATCTTCATTTTCTCTTACGGGAACATCGGTACGAGATTCAGTCCTTCGTTCTCCGGAAGACCAAACATCAGATTCATATTCTGTACCGCCTGTCCTGCTGCTCCTTTCACCAGATTGTCCATTGCTCCCATCATGATCACTCTGCCCGTCCGCGGGTCAAGCTGGAAGTTCACATCTACATAATTGCTGCCTTCCACCCATTTGGTCTGCGGGCAGATGCCTTTCTCAAGCACTCTTACGAACTGCTCATTCTCATAATAGCGGTCATAGACTGCTTTCACTTCTTCATAGGAAACTTCTTTCTTTAAGGAAGCATAGGCTGTCACCAGAATTCCCCGGTTCATCGGCACCAGATGCGGTGTAAAATTCAGGACTGTCTTTACACCGGATGCGTAGGTCAGCTGCTCCTCGATCTCCGGTGTGTGCCGGTGGGAAGCCACTCCGTATGCTTTGATGTTTTCATTCACTTCGCAGTAAAGATTGTCCACCTTTGCTCCTCTTCCCGCTCCGGATGTCCCGGACTTGGCATCGATAATCAGTGTATTCATATCGATCAGTCCTTCTTTTGCAAGCGGATAGATGGAGAGAATCGAACAGGTCGGATAGCATCCCGGATTGGCGAGAATCCGCGCCCCCTTGATCTGCTCCCGGTTGATCTCACAGAGTCCATACACCGCCTCCGGCAGAAACTGCGGGCTCTTGTGCTCGATCTTGTACCATTCCTCGTATACATTCTGATCTTTAATACGGAAATCCGCGCTTAAGTCAATCACTTTAACTTTGGAGAGAATGTCTTCATTTAATAAGGAAGCACAAAATCCCTGCGGCGTTGCTGTGAAGATCACATCCACCTGATCTGCGAGTTCTTCCATATTGTCATCCTTACAGACGTCCTCTACAATCTGAAACATATTCTGGTAAACTGCTGCGTATTTCTGATCGATATAACTTCTGGAACCGTACCATTTGATCTCCACGTCCTTGTGACCCATCAGGATCCGGACCAGTTCTCCTCCGGCATATCCAGTCGCTCCGATGATTCCTGCTTTTATCATGATTCTTTCGATCCTTTCTTTTCTTTCTATAGAATGCTCTGTTGGAATCGAGCTGTTTTGCTTGTAGTCTTTAGTATACAACCTTTTTTTTCCTTTCACAAGTATAAATACACATATTTTTTGTATAATTATTCTTCCTTTATGAATATTTTTTTGTGTATTATGCATTGCTCCTCGAAAAAACTTCTATTTTTATCTGATTTTCTACATTTTTCTGTTGCATAATTATAAAAAAAGGTGTATAGTAACACATGTGATTGACGAAAACAAAATTTCAGGAGGATATAGAATATGAAAGAAAAAGTTGTACTGGCGTACTCAGGCGGACTGGATACTACCGCTGTCATCCCGTGGCTGAAGGAAACATTTAACTATGATGTCATCTGCTGCTGTATCGACTGCGGTCAGGGAGAGGAGCTTGACGGACTGGAAGAACGTGCGAAAATGTCCGGCGCAAGCAAGCTTTATATTGAAAATATCGTAGATGAATTCTGCGAAGATTACATTATGCCTTGCGTACAGGCAGGCGCTGTTTATGAAAACAAATACCTGCTCGGTACTGCGATGGCTCGTCCGGGAATCGCAAAGAAACTTGTGGAAATCGCAAGAAAAGAAAATGCCGTAGCAATCTGCCACGGTGCAACCGGAAAAGGAAATGACCAGATCCGCTTTGAACTTGGAATCACTGCTCTCGCACCGGATCTGAAGATCATCGCTCCATGGAGAATGACAGATCTGTGGACCATGCAGTCCCGTGAAGATGAGATCGAATACTGCAAACAGCACGGCATTGATCTTCCATTTGATACAAAACACAGCTACAGCCGTGACCGGAACCTCTGGCACATCAGCCACGAAGGTCTGGAACTGGAAGATCCGTCCCAGGCTCCAAACTACGACGATCTGCTTGTACTTACCGTAACACCGGAAAAAGCACCGGATGAACCGGAAGAAGTGACCATGACATTCGAAAGCGGCGTACCAAAAACGCTGAACGGCAAAGAGATGAAAGTTTCCGAAATCATCACAGAGCTCAACAAACTCGGCGGAAAACACGGCATCGGTATCATCGATATCGTGGAAAACCGTGTTGTCGGCATGAAGTCCCGTGGTGTCTATGAAACTCCTGGCGGAACGATCCTGATGGAAGCACATCAGCAGCTGGAAGAACTCGTTCTCGACCGCGCTACCTATGAAGTGAAGAAAAACATGGGCAACAAACTCGCTCAGGTTGTCTACGAAGGAAAATGGTTTACACCGCTTCGTGAAGCAATCCAGGCATTCGTAACATCCACACAGAAATATGTGACAGGAGAAGTAAAATTCAAACTGTATAAAGGCAACATTATCAAAGCCGGAACAACCTCTCCATATTCTCTGTACAATGAATCACTTGCAAGCTTCACAACCGGCGATCTTTACGATCACCACGACGCTGACGGCTTCATCAACCTGTTCGGACTTCCGCTGAAAGTTCGTGCCATGAAGCTGATGGAAGAAAAGAATAATCAGAAATAATTCATAATCATGCATAATTATAAACCAGCTTCCGGGGAATGTTTATTCTCCGGAAGTTTTGGCATGTTTACGTATCAGAGGTGAAAAATATGATTTTACTCTACGCAACAACCAATCCTGCCAAACTCGATTCCATGAGGCGGGTACTAGATTCACTGTCCATCGAACTGACCGGACTTTGCGATCTGAATCTGCCCCTTCCTGATGTAGCAGAAACCGGGAAGAATCCTCTGGAAAATGCGGTTCTGAAAGCAAAGATCTACTACGAAGCATTCCATACCCCGCTTTTTTCCTGTGACAGCGGACTGTATGCCGGTTACCGTGCCTTTTTTGAGGCGCATTGCCGTGATGGGATGCGTTAATTTTTTCAGAAAACTGACACCTATTATCCATAAAATGTGTCTTTTGAGAAAAAGCACTGGAATTCCCGCTTCTATTCTGGTAAGATTATTAGAATCATACCTGTGAGGGAGGGAAAGAAAAATGGAAATCTTAACACTGAAACGACCGGACATTTCCTTTTCGGATGAGATCCACTCCTATCGTCAGGAGTTTCTCGATGCGGGGAGCCCTCTCAATGGCTGCGGCCCTCTGGCCGACATGGAAGATCCGGCAGAATGGGTAGCACACACAGTACGTTTTGAAAAGGGCGATGATATCCCTGAGGATATGGTACCATCGACTCAGTTTATCTATGTCAGAGAGTCTGACGGCAAAATCCTCGGTACCATCCAGATCCGTCACTCCTTTACTCCATTTCTGGAAACATACGGCGGACATATCGGCTACTCCATCCGTCCAAGCGAACGTCGTAAGGAATACGCAAAGCAGATGCTTCACGACTGTCTTCCATACTGCAAAGAACTCGGACTGGAAAAGGTAATGGTCTCCTGCGTGGATACCAATGTTGCAAGCCGGAAGACGATCCTTGCAAACGGCGGCGTTTATGACGGCACTGTCTGGGAACCGGAAGAACAGGTAAACTTTGAACGGTACTGGATTACAGTGGAATAAACGAATTTCCTTATAAGCTAAAAACGGACATTTGCAGACGCAACTGTCCGTTTTTTCATTTCCCTGCTATTTCATAAAAAATCTCTTGACTTATGTCCGAAATCGGATATAATGTACAATGTACGAAATCGGACAGGGAGGTGAGCATATGCACTACTTAGGAGCAGAACAATATACTTATTTGGCAGGCGAAATCAATGCTTTATATCATGAAGCCGCTGTAAAAGCGGGAATTTCAGACAGTGTTCAGAATATTTTATATGTACTCTGCGAGAAAGGTGGAAAATGTCTGCAAAGTGAGATCAGCAGACTCACAGGCATCAGCCGCCAGACCATCAATTCTGCCATCCGCAAGTTAGAAAAAGAAGAAATTGTATATCTGGAACAAGGGAAAGGCAGAAATACCATTCTCTGTCTGACTGAAAAAGGGCAGAAATTTTCATTAGAAAAAATCTATCCTTTACACGAAATCGAAAACAAAATCTGGAGTGAGTGGACTCCGGAAGAACAGCAACAATACCTGGCTCTTACGAAAAAATATCGTGACGGATTAAAGAAATATATGGAAGCCCTGCTATAAATACAGGGAAGAATGATCTTTGGAAGGGAGGTGGCTTGATGTCGGCATCAGTACGCTAAGGGGATTATCGTACTTGATATTGTCCCCTGTTTGAAAAACTATTTTGAAAATGAGAGGACAATTGAATATGAAAAAAATACAAAAGTGGAAATCACAATTTATCATCGTTGCATTAGGACAGGCAGTTTCCATGCTGGGCAGCCACGGTGTTCAGTTTGCCTTGATCTGGTGGCTTGCCGAGAAGACATCTTCGCCTTTCATGCTGGGAATATCAGGGCTTGTCGCCTATCTCCCGATGTCGTTATTCAGCCCGATTGCAGGAATTGCGGCAGACCGTTACAACCGAAAGTTTATCTCTATTTTTTCGGACATGGCAATGGGAATAACTGCACTGATTTACGCAGTGCTGTTGTACTTTTTTGACCTGCCTGTATGGACAGTATGTATTATGCTGTGTGTCAGAGGAATTGGCAGTACCTTTCAGCAGCCGGCAATACAATCCATTATTCCGCAGCTTGTACCAAAAGACCAGCTGATCAAAACCAATGGGTGGATGCAGCTTTTAAGTTCCGGTTCTTTCCTGATCGGGCCGGTAATCGGAGCGGTTTTATACTCGCTCTTCCCTATGTCCATCGTTTTGATGAGTGATGTGGCAGGCGCAATTTTAGCAAGCATAGCATTAGCCATTGTGAAAATCCCAAAGTTGGAAAAAACAGAAAACGAAGAACAGCATTTTGTTGCAGAAATCAAAGAGGGCTTACAGGTATTTAAAGAAGACAAAAGACTGTTTTACATTGTTGCCGCAGAAGCACTTTGCATGTTCTTTTACGCACCGCTCTCTTCTTTTTATCCATTGATGACAAGCGATTATTTTCAGTTGTCAGCCATGCACGGCAGTGCTGTGGAGCTGTCCTTTGCCGTCGGCATGATGGTAGCATCCCTCCTGTTTTCCAGCGTTTTAAAAGTAGAACGTAAAATCAGAGTTTCTTTTATCGGTCTGTTTGGAATGGGGAGCACATCTCTGATCTGCGGCGTCATACCTCCGACTTATGTTGGCTGGTTCTTCTTTGCAGCAAGCTGTATCTGCCTGGGCGCTTCCGGAAATGTTCATACAATTCCACTGACTGCTTATATACAGGAAACCGTTGCTCCCGAAAAAATGGGACGGGCATTTTCGGTACTTACTTTGATTTCTTCCGTTACAATGCCGATTGGATTACTTTTCAGCAGTCCGATAGCAGAACAAGTAGGCGTGAATGTCTGGTTTTTCATTTCCGGCCTTTGCATGATTCTGCTGACCAGCCTTGTGTTTATCCGGTATTCGGTAAAAACAGAGGCATCAGAAAAAAGGTATAATGAGGAAAAGACAAATTAGAAATCCTGATTCACTAAAATCTCTAAAATAAAAAATAGGCTACGCCTATTCAACTCCCCTGCCCCTCAATCATGAGGGGGTTGGGGCTTTCTTTTTGTTACATTTTCGTTCATAATAGTTTTATGAATATCTTACAAAAAATTTTTACTGACTA
>NZ_BSBO01000054.1:0-10238 GCF_027924685.1 Sellimonas catena | reverse complement strand
GACTACCGAAATATCTGCGTAACGCACTCCATCCAGAGTCTATAGGGGCATAAATCACTATTTTGTCATCTGAAATATTGAATTTTCAAGGAGCGAAGCCCATTTCAGGTATGGGAAGTCTTAGTTATTTATTTTATCGGCAATATTTTCATTGGTCATAGTTGATGAAATATAAATATTAGACACATTGGCATCAGCACTTTCACCAGCATCTACTTTCAACCTAATATACATGCCATAAGCATCTTCCGGTATGATAATCTTTGTATTTTCAGTTATTTTATATACGTATTTTGATGATGTACTACCCTTAATATTTATTCCGATATATAAATATACACCACTACCAGTTATATTAATTTTGAATTCCTTTTCTTTTCCTCGTTCAAATAATAATGGTAATTCGCTTTGATTATAGTACATATTACAAAATGCATCATCTGTGGCTATTCCACTAATTTCACACGATGTAAAATTTATATTCCACATAAATGTAACTCCATTATGTGTTCTTTTATATTTTTTAAAATTTAATTGTGGTACATAGTGTCCAGGATTTTCTTCTCTAAATGCATTAAAAATTGATTTAAATACATTATAACAATTTAATTCAGAAATAGAACTTATTTGTTCCCTTACCGCCTCCCCCGGAGTTTGGTATTCCGTCCCATCATAACCTATCTTAATATCATTCAGTGCTGCGTCTGCAGTTGTCCCACCTTCTGGAATTTTCTGCATTTCTGCTATCTGAGCGGTATGTACGTCAATATTTTGTTCTGCAGTATCTACTCTTTCTTTTATTTTCGAAATTTCTGAACGATTCTGCGAAATGTCCGCTTCTGTTTTATCAACATTTTTCATAGCTTCCACTAATGCCTGATACTCATTGGAACTTGTAATACTAGACGAAGCAATCCTGTTTTTTGAGACCTGAATCTGGAAATCAAATGATGTTACAACATGTTCTCCATCCATCAACTGAAGTTGTGACTTTACTACACCTTCCTCCGCCAGCATTTGTGGTGTCAAGCCAAATAAGACACAATAGTCATTTACGACTGTTCCATCGGTATAGGTTTCCATACCACTTGGCTTCTGGCAATAGATTCTGACTTTACTAATGTTCCCTTCTGTTCCTGAAAGCATGACTCGCACTGCACGTCCGTCATCATACTGAACTGCTTTCAACGTTTGAACAATATTGGATATTCCTCTAAAATCCAAATTTAATACTTTTATTGATTCCATTCCATTACTCCTTTTTTTCCTGGTATCCACCGAACAAATACTACATTTTTTTGCTCGCTTGGAGTGCCACCTCCTCCCGGATATCTCAAGCAAAATCCCCATGGATAGTTATAATAATTTGTTACCCATATTTCTTCTCCGGTTTGATCACCTGTTTGTCCGCCTACTGTTCCTCCAAACTCATTGATGCTTGCCTGAACAACCTGTCCATTTCCTATGTTCATTGCAGTATGTCCTTTTTGCCCGGTAATCAGTACATCTCCACGCATCATCCCTGATCCAGTCTGGAAGTTCACCTGATTTGTTACATCCTGAAAACCTGCTGCCATGAAATAGCTTCTCATATTGGCTGTATTTACTCCGGTTCCTCCTCCAATGTTCAATCCAGCTTCCCTGTATGCGGTTGTCAAAAAAGAAGAACAATCATAGTTTGGTCCCCATCTGTCTGCCTGATCATATCCGTGAGAACTGTCATTCGCAATATTGATGGCCCATTGTACTGCTTCTTCCACAATATTTTTCAGAATTCCATCAATTCTTGCATCCCATTCTCTTGCATAACGAAGCCGGTTCTCCATCATCGGAGTCCCGGCTCTTTCATAGTTTGCTTCCCATGCATAGGTCAACCATTCAATATCTTTTGTCGACTGAATGAACTCATTAAAAGATATGTTATATGAGCTTGTTGCATAATACTGAAGTCCATTTTTTCGCTCGTAGTCAGTAACAGCGAGCTGACAGTCAATCGTCAGATAATCTGTTCTCCCGATGGCTCTTGCTCTTTCCTGCAGATTTGTTCCCGGAGTCCACTGATTCAATCCAACTCCCTGACTCCAGTCACCATCGACTCCCTGAAAATTCGCAGGATCACATCCAGCTTCCTGTTGAACATTTGCTAAATATGCTACAATCGGATTTCTTTTCCATCCATATTGGTTATAAAGCTTCTGTGCTATTTCACTCCCGTTTTCGATATATCCCATCAGATATCTCCTCCTTCGGAAGTTTTTCCTCCTACTAAGATACCGTCTACAAAATCCATATAAGATCCATCAGAAAATTCTGCGCGACCGGTCTTTGTTGGATCGCCTCCTGATCCAACCGTATCGATCATAATATTTGATGTCGCGACATAATCGGAACGAAATCTTGTTTCTCCCGTTTGTCCATCGGGTCCGATGATCGCTCTCCAATAAGATTCACTACTTGACTCTCCTTCTTTTTGATACAGAAACCCATCTGTTCCAACCTCAAAAGGACCTATTGTCATTTTCTGGGCGTTGATCACTCCTTCATCCAGGTCAAAATAATTGTTTCCCAATTTATCTGCAAGTTTCCCCGCCACTATCAGATCTGCAATGATCCCCTCTGCTGTCATGCAGGTTCTCCAATCCCAGGATCCATCCTGCAGTTTTTCTTTCGCAAGTCTCAATCCTTGTGTCCCGGCTTCCATTGCTCCATATAATTCGGACATTTCATCCAGCACTTCTATCAGGAATGCGGCCGAATTTGTTTTCTTTGCTGCTGTCGACTGTGCCAGGAGACTTGCTTTCATTGCATCGATTGTTCCTTTGACCTGTTCTGCAATCAGGGATCCGTCTTTCCGGATGGTTTTCTCTACCCTCTGAGCTACTGCAGACATTTCTTTCAGATAGTTATAACGGAAGTCACCTAATTCTACTGCAGAATTTTTCTTTCTGATGTTATCATAGGTAATTTTGATTGCTCTTGCCGTGGTTGTAATCCCAAGTTTCTTGTGCTTACACTGAACTGTATCCCCCATACCGATCATCTCAAGGCCCTTTACGTGTTTATATTCTTCTGTTTTTTCCAATGCATACATATCACAGGAATAATTACATTTTGGCTTGTCCACTCCTTGTTGAAACTGTTCCTTACATAATCGGATCAGTTCTTCCCTAAGTTCCGCCAAAGTTTCAAACCCTTGTTCGTCTTCTCCGGCATCTTCCTTGAGTTTTACATCTTTAAATTCTATTTTCTTCTTATATATAATAGGATAATTTCCAATATATGGACTGTCCACCCATGGTGTTTCTCCTTCCAATGTATACCCGTTATACGCTACCGGAATAATCCTTGTCACAACATCTGACATATCAATATCTTCCTCAATCTCTTTACAGTTAAATCCAAATTCTGCACGAGCACCATTGTCTGATCCGAGCTTTTCATTAATGATCATCTCATAATTATCGTAAAACACTTCTCCACCAAGCTGATTCAAAAATGAAGTTTCTGCATCTCCCTGTACTGCTTCTATGAAATTTGTTCCAGAACATTCGATCTGTGCTGTTCTTGTAATATCCGAAGTCGCATGATATTGGTCCTGGCCTTGCAACATTGCATCCAGTACTTGCTGTCCGTTTCCTGTCACAGATAACACATCAATAAAAACTTCCTTCGCCGCATCGTACATGACCGGACGTGCATAAGCCGTGATCCTCAGTCTGCTTTTTTTCTTACGGTAAATCCGGAACAACTGTTTTTTCGAATGAAATAAGGGAGCTGCAATCACAGCCCCCTCCTGAATGTATGTCCATCTTTGCTCCTCATCAATTGGATGGTTCAATTCCATTTCCCATGTTCCATTCAGCTCACATTCCGTCTCGCAGCTTTCCGGCAGTAATGTCATATCCCCATTATGCGTGAAATCCATATTTCCCGCGGAATAAATATCAATCATTATAATCGCCTCCAGTTTGGAATAACTTGGACCTGAAATCCATCAGAATATTCCATTGTATTTTCTCCCGGAAGAAGATAGAGGTCTTCATAGTCCCCTGTTGCCGCATGATTGACTGCAGTTCCATCTGATATATAAGTCAGCCTTCTCTCCGTATCAATATACAATTCTTCCGAAACATCCACGGAAAATGAATTTCCATTTACAAGCAGTTCACATGATCCTTTCCCAGTAATGTGATACGTTGGATAGGTCAAAAGATAGGGATTGTATTGAATGGCTTCACAGTTGTATTCTGCCAGTCCATCCTGTAGGTAATACAGCCCATCTTTCGATACGAAGGTGGCCTTAAATTTTCCTGTACGCCGGCTGCTTCTCTCATTATTATCAAGTTCCACCTTGGAGATTCGGAAGAAATAGTCTGGATCATCACTCAGAATCAATGTTGTGTTTCTCTTGGAAAGCCATTCCTGCACCATTCTCCATCTGTCCATCCAGTCTTCTTCTGCCCCGATGTAATTCATCTGGATTTCAATATTCTGTTCTTCATAGGCCTCTTCCTCTTCATAAAGTGCCCCATCTCTCCCCGCAATTTCCATACTATTGCTTTTTCTCTTTGCGGCCGGAATATTCGGGCGATTCACAGCATAGACTTCCAATTCTGATGCACATTTTCCTCCATAACAGATATCATACATTTCTATCATACTCCTTTCGCCGTCTGATACCCGCGATGTTTCTGTCCCATCTTATCCAGTATCATATCTGTCATAATGGATACCAGTTTGGTATCTCCCAGATAAATGTTATTTTCCGCTACCAGAGGCAGTTCTCTCATTGCTTCTGTAATCAATGCAGCAAGGGTCGAATTATTCCTCAGGTTTTCTTCCCGAATGTAGGATTTCAGCAGATCAATCGGAAGAACCGCTTCTTTTCCGGCTTCTCCTCCACCCATCAGGGAATTCCCATTTGACCCCAAAATAGTTGGACGATTCAAAATTCCTCCGTTTGCATACCATTTCACACTGACTTTTGGAACTTTAGGAGGAACTAAACTGAATCCACCTGTGATTTGAAAATGCGGCATCTTAATTTTAGGAATCCAATCAAAGGAGAAGAACTTTTTCAATGCATCTCCGATCCCTTCAAAAAAATCTTTTATTGATCTTCCAATTCCATTTACACCATCCCGAAACCATTCACATTTGTTATACAATGTGACAATCCCCGTTACTACTAATGTAATTAGCGAAATAATCAGCAAAATCGGATTTGCTTTCAACACAGTCCATAAGCTTTTTACAATGGGGGTTGCTTTCGAAAATCCATTCATCATACTTCCAACTCCTGATGTCATGAATCCTATCCCACTTAATGCTGGTCCCAGTGCAGCTGTCAGCAAGACAATCACACCGATGATCTGTTGTGTACTTGGAGGCAATGAATTGAACTTAGCCAGAAGGCCTGCAACAATCTGCGTAATCTGTGTAACGATTGGTGCCACGGTTTCCGCCAGTTCTGCTGTCGCCTGCTGAAAATCTGCTGTTGCCTGGTTTCCTGCTACCAGGTTTGCATTATTTTCCTGCCATTTCTGACCTGCCTGCATCAATCCCTGTTTTGCCAATTCCTGCATGATCAGATTTGCTCTTTCGGATTCATTCCGACAGTTCGCAAGTTTCGCTTTAAAAGCATCTTCTGATGTTCCCGCCCAGTTCAAGACATCCGCAAAGGTTCCTGTCACGGTTGCAGTCTTTGCTGTTTCATTGATGGATTCTGCAAGTCCGTCTATCGGGATGCTGTCTCCGTATTTTGCCCATGCACCGATTGTCCCGTTGAGTAACTCCTGTAACTGTCCCTGCGATAATCCAAGTGCCTGCAGGTTTGCCGTTGTTGTTGCAGCTGTCTGATCATCTGCAAGAACACCATACAATGTTTTGTATGTTTGCTCTGTTTCTTCCGCGCTGTATCCGGCCAGCTCACTGGAGGATTCCAGTGATGCCATAATCTTTCTGTATTCCGCTGTAGCCGGTACTGTAGCTGCCACTGCTCCTGCAAGTCCTGCTGCCGCCGTCGACACACCACCCATCTTTTCGCCGGCAGATTTTGCTTTTTCTCCAAGATTGTCCAGCTTTTTTGCATAGTCCTGCATTCTGGCACTTCCACTTTTCAGCTTTTCTTCAACCTCTTCCAGTCCCTTTTTATAATTGTTCAGAGACGTCTTTGCCTGATTCAGCTGATTTCTCTTATTCTGGATTGCCTTTTCATCACGATTCTCTGCACTTTCAAGCTCATCCAACTGTCTGGACAAAATTGTAACCTTATCGGAATAATCTTTCGTCTGTTCTGCCAGATATTTCTGTGTCTCTTTCAATTTTTCTGCCGTCTTGGTGCTTTCATCCCATGTGGATTTCACAAGATTAAAGGCAGATCGATTCTCCTGAATGGATGCTGTAATTTCTTTCAAGCTCTTGTTAAAATCAACCGTTCCGTCAGCTTTAAAAACAAGGCCGACTCTTTGCAGATTATCTGCCATAAAGTGCCTCTACCTCCTTTCTTTTTTCTTTCTGGAAGACTTCATAACATTCATTAAAAAAGATCGGATCTGAGTTCCAAAATTCTTCTTCACTCATTCCCATCTTCCTTGCAGCTATCATATATTCCGGCCAGTTAATGTCTACGGCTTCACCTTCGTCTTCGCCTGTTTTTTTTTAGCATATTTATCATATTCTTCCTGGAAGGCTTGTAATACCTGTTCCACCTGCTCTGGATCCGGAGGGACAAGAGACAGCGCTTCATCAAATGTCACGTTCTTCCCGTTGCTTCTCAGCACTGCGTAAATCACATCCGCAGCAATCTTGAAACTTTCTCCTTGCGTCAGGCTTTTGGGATTTTTCCCTGCTTTTTTCTGGATTCGGTAAAATCCTTTCTGTTTTTGCAAATAATAAATCGTTCCGAAATTCACCCGGACGGAAAGCCTGGTTCCGTCCGTCAGATCTACAAAATGTTCCTTCATATATGATGTCACTCCTTATTCCGTAGCAACCGCGGCCGCCAGGTCTTCTTTCGTCAGAATCGGTTTTGCAAAAAACTTTTCTTCTGTAATTCCCTCCGGGATGTTTTTGGCTGATGTATCTACCATCGCTTTAATATCGTCATTCTCATTAAACGGGTATGCTTTAATGGTGATGGTGTCTGTCTGTTCGGAGAAGCTTTCTTCTCTTGTTTTCGTTTCATCCGTATTCTCAGAAAGCTTACATTTTGGATACCATTCCAATCTCACTTTTCCACGTTTCAGTTTGACCACCTTACCATACGCAAAGAACGGACGTACTCCTTTTCCTCCTGAAAGAACCAGCCCGCCTGCATCAACAACATCTCCACGCATCCTGGCTAATGTTTCAGCCGGGAATGCAATCACTTCCACTTCAATATCCGTCGATGCGGTACTGGAGTCTGTATCATATACCCCTCCACTTGCATATACATCTGTGTTCTCTGCATTTTCCGTTACTTTTACACTTTTTACTACTTCTGTCTTTTCCACTTCTTCGCTGTATGTTCCAGAATACTCGTCGTTCTCCGACTGATCAAAACATACATACTGTGCTCCGATCGTCTCTTTAATTGGCGGTTTCTTTGTTGTAATCGACATTTCTTCCTCCTTTACTTCCACATATCTTTCTCAATGGAGTTATAATATTTCTTTTGATTGGTTTTAAATGTTGGAGCCACATGACTTGTCGCACGTGCCCGTATCGTTCCATTTTCCACCATTGGTCCATAATATTTTCTCCACCCAACTTCTATCTCTTTCTTCGTTTTTCTGTATGTAACAGAATCCAAAAGATGCGTATATCCAGCTTTTCTTACTTCTGATCTCGGTTTTGGAAGTTTTCGCACATCAGCTACCAGCATCTTTGCTCCTGTTTCCATGGCGGATAGTACCTCTTCATCCGTAACCTGGAACTGCGAGAGAAGATCCTCCATAAAATCCAATCCCGCAGCATCAAAATCCATTTCAGACATCTTCGATCACATCCACCGAAAAATAAGTGTGCCATGTCTTAGAAAATACCGGATCATTCTCCACATATTCATGCTGAAAAGCCGGATGGATTCCCTGCTCTCTCAGCTTTTTCCTCAGTTCTTTGTATTTTGCATGCTGCGGAGTACGAGCAAAGAACGAGATCTGATAGGTAACAATATTCTGATATTCACCTCCGGAAGCCATCTCATCCTTTTCCATATATGGCCAAAACACGATCCTTGGATACTCATTCGTATTTTTATCGCTGGTAATTCCTTCATTTACCGGAATCTCCAATTCATGTAATAAATCACTCAGTTCCTGTTTTGTCACGAATGTTCATCTCCTTTTCCGGCCGGATCAACGTCAGCTCGGTTTCCGGGAATCCGTTTTTATCCGTCACATGCGTTGCGTTATAAACCTGATGCTGTTTCCCATCTATTACGCATACACACCTGCTGTCTATCTCTTTGTACATCGGAATCCGGATCTTCATAGTTACTTCTTTTCCACCCTGATCAAATTCATACTTTGTCCGATCATAGACTGATAATTCCCGATACCAGATGTCTCCCACTCCTGAATCTTCCAGATAGTCTTCCGGATAATCCATTTGATCATCCTGACGGATCCGATAATACTGCATGGCCCCCGACGTATACTCAGGAATCTCCATCTATATCCACCTCACTTCCTAACTGCCAGCTCAAGATCAACGATGCATAGTTGCTTTCCCATTCATTCACCTTGTGATGATAAGCATAATATACATAATTTTTTAGCAGCATCCGGAAATCCAAATCCACTTCCAACTGTGATACCGGATTGAGTTTTTTCAGCCTTACATAACCTTCTTTGATGTAGTTTCCTAATGAGTTATCTGGAAAATACGGCGGAATCTGAAATTCCTGCCGCACTTCCACAATGAGCTGTTCCAATTCTTCCGCCGTTATCATTTCCATAAGATACCTCCATCACTGTTATGCTCCTGCTGTCACCTGAGTAACCGGAAGAACATATTCCACAAGCTTGGTAACATCAAATACCACTGCACAATTATCGTCCACCGCCCGGCCGTTTGCATAACATTTACCGATAATAACATCCGCATCATCCAGAGCCTTTGTCTGATCATACTCTTTCATCTGAACTGATGTAGCACCCATCGTATAAACCCCTTTAATCGTGAAAATCCCTTTCCCCTGAGGGCAATTTGCATCCACATGCTTATTGATCGGCATAAAGGATGTATTTCGATATCCTCCGGTCAATGCCTCACCATAGAGAGCCGGATCCACATATTCTGCCTCATCCAGAGGATTACAGATCAATTCCAGTTCGCTGACTGTTCTTTTTCCATTGTTCGAAAGTGTTTTTCTTACTCCGGATAATCCTTTTGGAGAGAACTTGGTCACCGTAGATAAGGTGGCTTTATCATCCGCCGTTCCGTCTTCCTTGAAAGTTTCAATCTGCTTCATAATTCCAATTGGTCCTGTCTTTCCATCTCCTGTCAGATAGCCTTTCACCAGTCCGTCCTGCATCGCTTCCGCCAGAATAGCTGTGAAATATTTGTCCACAAATGGAAGGGAGAGATCACGAATTGCCTTCGGGATCACCAGATATACGGAAAGTTTATGCTGTTCAATGTTCAGTCCACTGAGTTCTGCAGAAAGCTCCCCGGTAATTGCAGCTGTCAGATCTCCCCATACTGCAACCCCTGAATGTTCTCCAACAATCCATTTCTTTACATCCGCCGGTGCAAATTCGACCAGTTCAAGAATATCGCTGGCCTTTTTCACATCATCCAATGTTCTGTCAACAATACTGGTTGGGATAATATCAATCTGACTTGCTGTGACAGCCTGCTTAATATCCTTAAACTTTTCATAGAATTCTTTTTCTTCTTTGGAAAGAGAATGCAGACCAAGGGATCTCCGGTAATCTTCATCTGCTGCCGCTCTTGCATTCTGCTCTTTCAGTTCTTCAATCAGTTTTTTATTTTTTGCTGCTACAATCATTTCTGCTGCCTGGTAAATTGCTTCACCCTTGTCTTCCGCATTATCGAGCAGCTCTTTTACTTTTAACTGTAATTCTTTATCGATCTCATCAAATTTCATTCTGCTTTACCTCCATTAAAAAAGTGTCTTCGACACTTCAGCCCCCTAGCCCCCATTCATGGGGGAATTGGGGGTTTCTTTTTATGTGTTTTTCCTGCATAATAGACTTATGAATATATTACAAACCATTTTTAAAGACCAT
>NZ_BSBO01000053.1:0-11415 GCF_027924685.1 Sellimonas catena | reverse complement strand
CGTGTTTTATTTTGCAACTAACATCATAAAGAAAAACTGTATGATTGGGAAGTAGGGATTTTCTCTGCTTCCCTTTTTATTTAGGAAAAATTCCTATTTTTGCCAATAATAATTATACACTAACTTAAAAATAGACAATGAAATTGGGAGGAATGTACAAAACATAGAAAATGCCTATAAATGAAGAAATATATCAGGATAACCGATTTGATTTTGCAGGGGGCCGGGGATATAATAAAAGCATCAAAGGTAAACAGTTACCAAAGTAAGAATTACAAATTCCCTTCTAAAATGAAAAGACCTTTCAGAAACGCTTATCTGAAAGGTCTTTGCCATTTCTAAACTGTTTTGTCCCCTGACGGGAGCGAAACCACACTATTTCAGAACACTGTCCAGATATTTCCCGAGGGAACGCTCCATATTTCCGTCAAAGTCTGTATTTCCGTCCCGCAGACACCATTCAAAGACATTTCCGATGACAATCATCCGGATATCGGTGGAGATCTCATCCAGGGACAGGCTGGCAGATACAGTGCCGGCTTCCAGTGCACGAGCCAGGTAATCCGTTACTGTTACGATCGGATAAGGCCGCTTTGTGCGGATGGCCGGATTTAGAGCCTGGTTTTTTGGCGTGTAATAGTTGGATATAAAAGCGACACCGAGCTCTTTGCAGTAGCTGACATAATTAAGATAGACAAGAATGATTGCCCTTTTTGCCTCGGCGGCATTTTCCGGGAGTTCCAGACAGTCCGGATCGATCGTAGGCTGTTCTTCTATATAATAGGAAAGCAGGTCATCTTTTGTTTTAAAGTGATGATAAAAGCTTCCGTTGGATACGCCTGCTTCTTCACAGATGTTTTTGATGGAGAGTGCATCGTACCCTTTCCTCTGAAGAATACTCTTCGCGGCGGAAAAGATCCGGTTTTTCGTTTCAAGAGATTTTTGCTGCTGCTTTGACAGAGTCTGTCCGTTCGTTTCTTTCATAATCAGTGCCCTCCTTATCATCCAAAATATAACATAGGAAGAGTCAGATTTCAAGAAAAACAGAGCAAACTCTGTTTTTATGAAGTTGCGCAGAAAAAGACCTTCCGCTATAATGACAGGGAAGTACTTTTTTGGAAAGGAATCAAAAAATGGATATTATTCAGAAGATTACGGAAGAACTGAATGTAAAAAAATGGCAGGTCGAAGCGGCAGTCGGACTGATTGATGAAGGAAACACGATCCCGTTTATTGCAAGATACAGAAAAGAAGCAACTGGAACACTGGATGACGAGCAGCTCAGAAAACTCCATGAGAGACTTACTTATCTTCGGAATCTGGAGGAGAAGAAAGCGCAGGTGCTCTCAAGCATCGAGGAGCAGGGAAAGCTTACCGAAGAACTGAAAGCTCAGATTCAGGAGGCGCAGACCCAGGTGGCGGTGGACGATCTGTACCGCCCGTACCGTCCGAAAAGAAGAACGAGGGCGACAATCGCAAAAGAAAAAGGACTGGAGCCGCTTGCGGCGCTTCTCCTTTTACAGAAGTTGAAAGAGCCGGCGATTGAGGCGGCCAAAGCCTATGTATCGGAGGAAAAGAATGTTGCCTCCCCTGAAGAGGCACTTGCCGGCGCACAGGACATTCTGGCTGAGATGATCTCCGATGAGGCAAAATACCGGACGAGAATCCGGAAGATGACGTTCCAGAAAGGAAAGATTGTTTCAGAGGCAAAGGATGAAAAGCAGGAATCGGTCTATGAGATGTACTATGAGTTTGAGGAAGCAGCATCCAGGATTGCCGGTCATAGAATTCTGGCTCTGAACCGGGGAGAAAAAGAAAAAATTCTGACGGTCAGAATGGAAGCGCCGGAAGAAGAAATCCTCCGCTATCTGGAAAAACAGATTATTCATGGGGATAATCCATATACAGAACCTGTATTAAAAGAGGCGGTCAAGGACAGCTACAGTCGTCTGATTGCGCCGGCCATTGAGAGGGAAATCCGCAATGAACTTACGGAAAAGGCGGAGGACGGGGCCATTGCTGTGTTCGGGAAAAATCTGACACAGCTTCTTATGCAGCCTCCGATTACAGGACGGGTTGTGCTTGGCTGGGACCCGGCATTCCGGACCGGATGTAAACTTGCGGTTGTGGATCCGACCGGAAAAGTGATCGGAACGACAGTGATTTATCCGACAGCGCCGACTACCCCTGCCAAAATCAAGGCATCCAAGGACCTGCTCAAAAAGATTATTCCGAAGTATCATATCAGCCTGATTTCTCTTGGAAACGGAACAGCATCCAGAGAATCGGAACAGTTTATTATGGAACTGTTAAAAGAAATCCCGGAAGAGCACGTACAGTATGTGATTGTAAATGAGGCGGGAGCATCAGTGTACTCCGCAAGCAAGCTGGCATCGGAAGAATTTCCGAATTTTGATGTGGGACAGAGAAGTGCCGCGTCAATTGCAAGAAGGCTTCAGGATCCGCTTGCAGAACTTGTAAAGATTGATCCAAAATCCATCGGGGTCGGCCAGTACCAGCATGATATGAACCAGAAAAAGCTGACGGAAGCGCTGAATGGCGTGGTGGAAGACTGTGTCAACAAGGTCGGTGTAGATTTGAATACGGCATCTGCTCCGCTTTTATCCTATATTTCCGGTATCTCAAACACAATCGCAAAAAATATTGTGGCTTACAGAGAAGAAAACGGAAGATTTACAAACAGAAAGCAGCTTTTAAAGGTGCCGAAACTTGGACCGAAGGCATATGAGCAGTGTGCGGGATTTATGCGGATCGAAGGCGGGGATAATCCGTTTGACAGGACAAGCGTCCATCCGGAATCCTACGAAGCGGCAGAAAAACTTCTGAAAAAGCAGGGATTCACAACAGAGGATTTAAAAGCAGGAAATCTTGCAGCCCTTCCGGCCACCATCCGCGACTACCGGAAACTGGCAGAAGAGCTTGGAATCGGTGAGATCACTCTGCATGATATTGTAAAAGAGCTGGAAAAGCCGGCCAGAGATCCAAGAGAAGAGATGCCGAAACCGATTCTCAGGACCGACGTTCTGGAAATGAAAGACTTAAAAGAAGGGATGGTTCTGAAAGGAACGGTTCGCAATGTCATTGACTTCGGGGTGTTTGTGGATATCGGCGTTCATCAGGATGGTCTGGTACATATTTCCGAAATCACCGACAAAAAGTTTATCAAACATCCGTTGGAAGCGGTCAGTGTGGGTGATATCGTGGATGTTAAAGTACTGAGTGTGGACCTCAAGAAAAAACGGATTCAGCTTACTATGAAAGGAATCCGGTAAAGAATGCTGCTTACCCTGAATGTAAAAGACAAAAAGGTATTGAATTTTCCAAAAGACTGTTCTATACTAAATGTTAACAGGAAAAAATTCTTCGGGGTCGGGTGAAAGTCCCAACCGGCGGTGAAAGTCCGCGACCTGCCATTGGCAGCTGATCCGGTGCAATTCCGGAACCGACAGTACAGTCTGGATGAGAGAAGAAATGTACGAATCGTCAGATATCTGTATCTGAAGCAGAGCATCAAACCCCGGAACATATGGTTCCGGGGATTTTTTTGTACATTCCCATTTCCATAAGGGAAACTTTATGGCAGGAAGAGTTTCTTTTCTGAATTGAGTCTATCATTCAAAAAAAGGAGAGAAGAAACATGGAAAACACGCAGAAAAACACACAAATAAGAAGAAGCAGTACGAAAGTCAGATCGATGGCCCAGGTCGGCATGCTTGCAGCGGTAGCTACCGTCCTGATGCTTTTTGAATTTCCGCTTCCTTTTGTACCGAGCTTTTACAAACTGGATATCAGTGAAATCCCGGTCCTTCTTGGAACATTTGCGATGGGTCCTGTGGCGGGAGTTATGACAGAATGTATCAAGATTCTTCTGAATTTCGTGATTAATGGGACTGAAACAGGCGGTGTGGGAGAGATCGCAAACTTCCTGATCGGATGCAGTCTCTGTGTGCCGGCGGGTCTGATTTATCAGAAGATGCACACAAAAAAGGGAGCGATGATCGGACTTGCAGCAGGAACAGTATTCATGACGCTGATCGGATGCGTGCTCAATGCCTACATCCTGCTTCCGACCTATGCTGCAGCATTTGGAATGCCGCTTGATACGATTGTTCAGATGGGGCATGCATTGAATCCGGCAATTGACGGAGTTGCAACTTTTGTGATCCTTGCAGTGGCACCGTTTAATCTGATCAAGGGTATTCTGGTATCGGCAATTCTGCTTTTGATCTATAAGAAAGTCAGTCCGGTCCTCCATAGAGTAAATGAGTAAAAATGACAGAAAATTACTAAACCGAAACCTCTGCTGTGCGCAGAGGTTTTTCTGATCCTGGAAAAATCAGGAGATTCTTCGCAAACTTGCTGTTGTAACCGCGGACAGGATGCGTTATAATTTCAATATTCGGAAATATGGAGGAATACAGATGAAACCAAGTTTTGAAGTGAAAATGACACAGGAAGCACTTTTTGAATTTCTTATGTTTCATACATATCACGGGATCAAGGGAATTTTATACCTCGTAGTGGGAGTTGCCTGCTGGATCGGGGCGATTATAAGTTTTGCGATGGGCAGGGTTTCCTGGGGGCTGGGGCTTGTGTTTGTTTTTGCAACTCTTTTGTTTGTTGTACCATCGATCTTAAAGTTCAGTGCAGCCAGTCAGTTAAAGAAAAGTAAAATCTACAGCACGCCGATCCGCTATACGCTGGAAAAAGACGGGCTCAGAGTAGAGCGTGCCGGAAAAAATAAAATCACTCCGTGGAAAGATATGTACCGCGTTATGATGACACCGAATCTGGTGGCGATTTATCAGACACCGTATGCGGCATTTATTTTCCCGAACAGTGATATCGGACCGCAGATGGATCCTCTGAAGAAGACATTGCGGACATTGTTCCCGGAGGAGCTGATTGAGGATAATTCCGGTAAGATCCTTCCGTTTCTGTTTTCAAGAAAGAAGAAAAAGAAAAAATAGGGAGGAGACACTATGGTAAGAGAGACATATTCAGAGCAGGAGACGTTTGAGCTCGGAAAAGAAATCGGCGAATCGGCCCAAAGCGGAGATGTCTTTACTCTGGAAGGGGATCTTGGCGTCGGCAAGACGATTTTTACAAAAGGGCTTGCGTACGGACTTGGAGTACGTGAGGATGTTGTAAGTCCGACCTTTACGATCGTGCAGGAATACGAAGACGGGCGTCTTCCGTTCTATCATTTTGACGTGTACCGGATTGGAGACGTGGAAGAGATGGATGAAATCGGATATGAAGATTACATTCACGGTGAAGGCGTATGTCTGATTGAGTGGGCGAATCTGATTGAGGAGATTCTACCGGAAACAAGAATCCGGATCGTGATTGAAAAAGATCTGGAAAAAGGATTTGATTACAGAAAAATTTCTATCAATAAACTGGAGGGATAATAATGTCAAAGATTATATTAACAGGGGACAGACCGACTGGAAAGCTTCATGTCGGACATTACGTCGGTTCTCTGAAAGGGAGAGTAGAGCTTCAGAATTCGGGAAAATATGATGAAGTGTTTATCATGATTGCGGATGCTCAGGCTCTGACAGACAATGCAGACAATCCGGAGAAGGTGCGCCAGAATATTATTGAGGTTGCGCTTGATTACCTTTCCTGCGGACTGGATCCGGAAAAAGCAACGCTTCTGATTCAGTCACAGATTCCGGAGCTTTGTGAGCTTTCCTTTTATTATATGAATCTGGTAACCGTATCAAGGCTCCAGAGAAATCCAACGGTAAAATCCGAAATTCAGATGAGAAACTTTGAGGCGAGCATTCCGGTCGGATTTTTCACCTATCCGATCAGCCAGGCAGCGGATATCACCGCATTTAAGGCAACGACCGTTCCGGTCGGTGAAGACCAGCTGCCAATGCTGGAGCAGACAAAGGAGATCGTGCGGAAGTTTAATTCCGTTTACGGAGAGACGCTGGTAGAGCCGGAAGTTCTGCTCCCATCCAATCAGGCATGTCTGAGACTTCCGGGTACAGACGGAAAGGCAAAGATGAGCAAGTCTTTGCATAACTGTATTTACCTTTCCGACAGTGCGGACGATGTGAAAAAGAAGATTATGAATATGTTTACCGATCCGAACCACCTGAAGGTTTCTGACCCTGGAAAAGTGGAAGGAAATCCGGTATTTATCTATCTGGATGCATTCTGTAAAGACCGTCATTTTGAAGAATTCCTTCCGGAATATGCAAATCTGGATGAACTCAAAGCCCACTATACACGCGGTGGCCTTGGCGATGTGAAGGTAAAACGCTTCCTCAATGAAGTGATCCAGGAGGAACTGGAGCCGATTAGAAAACGGAGAAAAGAATACGAAAAAGATATTCCGGCAATCTACGAGATTCTGAAAAAGGGAAGCGAGAAAGCGGAAGAAGTAGCGGCAAAGACACTCTCTGAAGTGAAGGCTGCCATGAAGATCAATTATTTCGATGATGCCGAGCTGATCAGAGAGCAGGCAGAGCGATTCCAGAAATAGAAGGGGCGTTATTATGCGGATACTGGCACTGGACAGTTCGGGCCTGACAGCAAGTGTGGCTGTTGTGGAAGACGAACAGATCCTGTTTGAATATACGATGAATTATAAAAAGACACACTCCCAGACATTGCTGCCGATGCTTGATGAGGCGGTCCGGATGACCGGACTTTCTCTCGGGTCGGTGGATGCGATTGCTGTGGCAGGAGGGCCGGGGTCTTTTACCGGACTTCGGATCGGTTCTGCGACTGCGAAAGGACTGGGACTTGCACTTGATAAGCCGCTCATCCATGTGCCGACGGTCGATGCCATGGCATACCGAATGTTCGGATGCAGCGGGCTGATCTGTCCGATCATGGATGCAAGAAGAAATCAGGTGTACACAGGAATCTACCGGTTTGAAGAGAAGTTTGAAACAGTAAAAGAGCAGTTGACGGAGGACATTACCGTCCTTGCCGGAATGCTCAATGAGCTTGGAGAACGCGTTGTATTTCTCGGGGACGGAGTGCCTGTATACCGGGAGAAAATTGAGGAGACAGTAAAAGTGCCGTATGTTTTTGCACCGCCTCATATGTGCAGGCAGAGTGCGGCGGCAGTCGGCGCGCTTGGACTGGTTTATGCGAAAAAGGGAAAGACAGAGCATGCGCGGGATCACAAACCGGACTATCTCAGGATGTCCCAGGCGGAGAGGGAGAGACTGGAACGAGAAAAGGAACAACAACATGATTGCCCGTAAGGCCAATGAAGAAGATGCAGCCCGGATTGCAGAGATAGAACGGGCTGTTTTTTCTGATGCGTGGAGTGAAGATGCAGTCAGGGAGACGATGTGCCAGAAAACGGCGGAAATCTACGTGGCAGAGGATAGGAAAACAATTGTCGGGTACATTGTGATTTATACAGTACTTGATGAAAGTGAAGTTGTTCGGATTGCCGTTGACGCCGGATTCAGGGAAAGAGGAACAGGAGGCTTTCTTCTTGATACCGTAATTTCAGAAGGTGCATTGAAAGGAACTGCCGTATGGCATCTTGAAGTCCGGAAAAGTAATATGGCAGCACGCGCCCTCTATCAAAAGAAGGGGTTCTGGGATGTCGGAATCCGAAAAGGATTTTACGATAATCCGAAAGAGGATGCGGTTCTGATGACAAGAAGTCTGGAAACCGTTTCCGGTGTACAGGAAGAACGGGACAGACTATAATAAAGGCGTAACAAAAGCGAAACGAAAGTGGAGGGATTTGTATGCGCCGCTATACGATGAAAGAAAGAAGAGAAACAGAAACGATTTTCTGCAACGGGTGTGGAAAAGAAATCAAGATAAAGGATGGCGTAATACGGGAAGGGCTTCTTTCTGTAGAAAAAAGATGGGGATATTTTTCTGATAAGGACAACGAGGTGCACCGTTTTGATCTTTGCGAGGAATGCTATGACAGGATGGTTTCGCAGTTTGTGATTCCGGTGGAGAAGGAAAATGAAGTCTGACCAGACAGTCCCCTCCCGGTATGCAGCTGTTCTTTACTGAGAATAAAAGACTTGCTCTTTTTGTGGAAGAAAAGTCAATGATAGGACAGTTAGGAGAGAAAAAATGCTGGATGTTTGTTTGTTGGGAACCGGCGGCATGATGCCGCTCCCATATCGCTGGCTGACGTCACTGATGATGCGCTATAATGGAAGCAGTATTCTGATCGACTGCGGAGAGGGAACACAGATAGCGATCAAAGAAAAAGGATGGAGTTTTAAGCCGATTGATGTGATCTGCTTTACTCATTTTCATGGAGATCACATCAGCGGGCTTCCCGGACTTCTGCTTACCATGGGGAATGCGGACAGGCAGGAGCCCCTCACCTTGATCGGGCCGAAAGGGCTGGAACGGGTAGTGAATGCGCTGCGCATTATTGCACCGGAATTGCCTTTTGAGCTGCGTTTTATGGAAATCACAGAGACGCAGCAGACGTTTGAGATGGACGGATATCGGATCCGTGCATTCCGGGTGAATCATAACGTGACCTGTTACGGCTATACGATCGAGATTGACAGGGCCGGAAGATTTGATGTAGAACGTGCCACGAGTCAGGAGATTCCTCAGAAATTCTGGCGTTTTCTCCAGAAGGGGGAGACCATCGAGGACGGAGACCGGATTTACACACCGGACATGGTGCTTGGAGCACCGCGGAAAGGGATCAAACTTACATATTGTACCGATACACGGCCGACAAAATCGATCCGTGAGAATGCCGAAGGTTCGGATTTATTTATCTGTGAGGGAATGTACGGTGAGCCGGAGAAGGCGAAAAAGGCAGTGGAATATAAGCATATGACCTTTTACGAGGCGGCGAAACTCGCCAGGGAGGCAGAGGTAAAGGAGATGTGGCTGACACATTACAGCCCGTCGTTGACAAGACCGGAAGAATACATGGACGAAGTACGGAAGATTTTTCCTTACGCAAAGGCGGGAAAAGACCGGATGAGCGTAGATCTGGATTTCCCGGAATCGTAGTGGAGGTAGGAAGATGAGCGAAGAAAAAGATATTACAATACTTGCAATAGAAAGCTCCTGTGATGAAACGGCAGCGGCAGTTGTGCGAAATGGGAGAGAAGTGCTTTCTAATATTATTTCCTCTCAGATTGATCTGCACAAGCTGTATGGAGGAGTTGTGCCGGAAATTGCTTCCAGAAAACATATAGAGAAAATCAACCAGGTAATCGAGGAGGCACTTTTAGAGGCAAAATGCACCTTGGATGATATCGATGCGGTAGCGGTGACATACGGACCGGGACTTGTCGGAGCACTGCTTGTGGGAGTGGCTGAAGCGAAGGCGATTGCCTACGCCAGAAACCTTCCTCTGATCGGAGTGCACCATATTGAAGGGCATATCTCAGCAAACTATATTGAGAATAAAGAATTGGAACCACCGTTTCTGTGTCTGGTGGTGTCCGGAGGGCATACACATCTTGTATGTGTGGAAGACTATGGAAAATATAAAATTCTCGGAAAGACGAAAGATGATGCAGCAGGGGAAGCGTTTGACAAAGTAGCCCGTGCCATTGATCTTGGCTATCCGGGAGGCCCGAAAATCGACAAGCTTGCAAAAGAGGGAGATCCGAATGCTATTGAATTTCCAAGAGCGCATGTCGGAGACTCGGTATACGACTTCAGTTTCAGCGGAGTAAAATCTGCAGTGCTTAATTATATCAATGGGTGTAAAATGAAACAGATTGAATATAACCGGGCAGATATTGCGGCATCCTTCCAGAAAGCGGTGACCGATGTGCTGGTAGACCATGCCATGATCGGAGTCGAAAACTATGGATTGAAGAAACTGGCGATTGCAGGCGGCGTTGCATCCAATTCTGCTCTGCGCGCAGCTATGGGCCAGGCATGTCAGGAAAGAGGAATCGAATTTTACCATCCTTCTCCGATTCTCTGCACGGATAATGCGGCTATGATCGGAGCAGCGGGATATTATGATTATAAAAACGGAATCCGAAGCGGATGGGATCTCAACGCAGTGCCGAATCTGAAACTGGGAGAGCGTTAGAAAGCAGGAGGAGCCATGAAAGCAAAAGGGATTGCGGTCGTGCTTGCGGCAGGACAGGGAAAGAGAATGGGCGGAACCATTCAAAAGCAGTATATGGATTTGTGCGGGAAACCGGTACTTTATTATACATTGAAGGCGTTTGAAGAATCAGAAGTGATCGATCAGGTCATACTTGTATCAGGAAAAGAAGAAAAAGACCAGGTAAGAGAATCAATTGTAGACTTTTATGGATTTCAGAAAGTGACACAGATTACAGAAGGCGGAAAAGAACGGTATGATTCTGTCTGGAATGCGCTTCAGATAGTTGACAAGATGAAAGATAAGGAAGAGAGCTATGTATTTATCCATGACGGAGCCAGACCTCTTGTAGACGATTCTATATTAAAACGTACCTATGAAGAGGTGAGACGAAGCGGGGCATGTGTAGCGGGAATGCCGGTAAAAGACACGATCAAAATTGTTAATGAGAATCTGGAAACAGAAGAAACACCTGACAGAAAAAAGATGTGGATGATACAGACACCACAGGTTTTCAAGGCGCCGCTGATTATAGAAGCATATCGGAAGATGATGGCTGTCCCGCACAGCCATGTGACAGATGATGCCATGGCTGTGGAAATGGTGATGAAGCACCCTGTAAAGATGGTGGAAGGATCCTATAAAAATATTAAAATAACAACGCCGGAAGATCTGAAAATTGCGAAAGTGTTTTTAAAATAAAACGTGTTTGCGCCCTGAGAAGAAAGACATTTTCAGGCCGGAAAAGAAAGTTGCAAAATATGTAAATTATTTGTTGACAAGGAGAATCACTTCTGATAGAATAATCATTGTTCGCTGAGCGAACAGAAAATGTTTGTAAATACGGCAGTATGGAGAGGTATCGAAGTGGTCATAACGAGGCGGTCTTGAAAACTGTTTGTCCGCAAGGGCGCGTGGGTTCGAATCCCACCCTCTCCGCTTTATACAGACAGTCCTGGAGAAATACCCAAGAGGCTGAAGGGGCTCCCCTGGAAAGGGAGTAGGTCGTTAATAGCGGCGCGAGGGTTCAAATCCCTCTTTCTCCGTTTCGCAGGAATAAAAATGTCAAAAAAACTCTTGACATTACACAACTGCGATGGTAAAATAAACGAGCTTACACTGCTGATGCAGAAAAGCGGAATCACAGCAGCTTACTGACGAGCGTGGTTGAAAAAAATAAAAAAAGTGCTTGACAGAAACGAGTGGATGTGATAAACTAATATAGCTGTCGCGAGAGAGCGGCAACGAAAACAAAGAACTTTGATAACTGAACAATAGACAACGATCCCTGAAAATTCATGAGAATTATTCAGAACAAGGAACTTCAAGTTCCACAAACCAGA
>NZ_BSBO01000052.1:0-12861 GCF_027924685.1 Sellimonas catena | reverse complement strand
CTGTTTATATGGTATCATAGTATCAGAATAACTCCTTTCTTGGATGGTGGTTTATGGATTTTGGACGACTCTATTATACCATATCCGGTGAGGAGTTATTTGTATTTTAGCAACAAAAAACACCGTACTTATACGGTTTGTGGCGTTTCGCAAACGCCTATCATGCTAAAATGAAGTGTGAGGAGGGATAGGGTGAAATCTATTTATTTAAAAACGCCGGAAGTGGAGGAGCTTTATTATAGACAAAAATGGATGATGGATCCGGAAACGATGTCATATAATGCAGGATATGATATGGAAATGGAGGGCTATGATAAAGTGTCTGGAACAATCTGCAAAACAGATGAGCAGATGCAGGAGTGGTATAAAAAATGGACGAAGTCTCACAATAGATATATTGCATATATTTATGATGCAGAGATGAAAATACCGGTGGGCGAAGTATATTTTCAGAATGATGAAAATAGCAGGGAATACGAAATTGGAATTGTAATTGCTTCCCAATACAGGGGTAAAGGTTATGCATATCCAGCACTGTTAAGTCTGCAAAAAGTAGCTTTTGAAGAAAACGAGGCGGAGATACTGTCTGACTGGTTCCCGGAGGATCGTTTCGAAGCCGTAAAATTGTTTCGGAAAGTGGGCTTTCTTCCAACAGATATCAGGAGAAAGGAACTCGTTTTCGGGCAGGAAAAAGAAGCGGTGAAATATTTACTGACGAAGGAGCAATATGAGCAGAGAAAGATGAAGCAGGAAATTTGATGCGAAAATCGCATCCTGCCTCTTGACTTTGAAAAACATAGTTGTTATATTATAAATAGAACAGACGACAAGATGCCCCGGATGAATCCGGGGTATTTTCAAAGAAGATAGATAAAAGGATTGTTTTCAAAGCGGAGAGGGTGAGATTATGGCAGCAAAGAGAGATTACTATGATGTACTTGGTGTCAGCAGAAATGCAGATGCATCAACAATTAAAAAAGCATACAGGAAACTTGCAAAGAAATATCATCCGGATACGAACCAGGGAGATGCCCGGGCAGAGCAGATGTTTAAAGAGGTAAATGAGGCTTATGATGTACTGGGAGATCCGGAGAAGAAGAAGATGTACGACCAGTTCGGCCATGCAGCATTTGATCAGAACGCGCAGGGAGCCGGGCAGGGCTTCAGTGGTTTTGGAGGTTTCGGCGGTCAGAACAGCGGATACCGGGAGTTCCATTTCGAAGGCGGAAATATGGATGATCTTTTCGGAGATATCTTTGGAGGTATGTTCGGCGGAAGCGGCAGCAGAAGTAATAGCGGATTCAGTGGCTTCCACAGCCAGGGATTTGGAGGCCGTTCCTATCAGAGCAGAGGACAGGATATCCATACAGAAATTTCGGTCAGCTTTGATGAAGCCGCATTTGGATGCGATAAGATGATCCGGCTTCAGAAAGAGGACGGTTCCATTCAGACGCTGCAGGTACACATTCCGGAAGGAATGGAGGACGGCAAGAGCATCCGGCTTCGCGGCAAGGGAGCGCCGGGAACGGGCGGCGGCCAGCCGGGAGATCTGTTTATGAAGGTTCATGTAGGAACACGTCCGGGATTTGAACGGAAGGGATCCGATATTTATACAACGGTTCAGGTGCCGTTTACCACAGCGGTTTTCGGCGGAGAAGTTATGGTGGAGACCCTGACAGGGCGTGTGCTCTGCAAAATCCGGAAGGGAATCCAGTCCGGTTCCAGGATCCGGCTGAAAGGAAAAGGTGTTGCTTCCATGAACCAGCCGTCCGTACACGGTGATCAGTATGTGACGGTACAGATCCAGGTTCCGACGTCCTTAAGTCCGGAGGCGGAGCAGAAGCTTCGGGAATATGAGGCGGCCTGTAAAGGCGGGAGGAGAAGAGGAAACTCCGCGGCATAAAGCCTGATGATAACCGGCAAATGAAAATCTGATTATGAATAAAAGGGGAAACCGTCTCCTTCCTTCTTGCAAGGGGAGCAGGGAAGGATTATACTGAATAAATCAGAGTAAGGAGGCGGCAGATTTGAAAGACTGTTTATTTGAAAACGGAATTATTTTTACATCGGACGACACAAACCTTTATGCAGATGCCATGATTGTTTCGAACGGAATGATCCAATGGATCGGAAAGAAGGAGAATATTCCGGACGGGAATTATGAGCATGTGGATCTGAAAGGGGCTTGTGTCGTTCCTGGTTTTGTGGACGCGCATATGCATCCGGTGATGCTGGCAGACTTCAGCAAGAAGATTTCCGCCCTTCCGCCGGAAGTCCATTCGATTGAGGAATTAAAGGAGAAGATCCGTCAGGTGCGGGAGACGCAGCAGCCGGGTGAATGGATTGAAGGATGGGGATACGATGAAGGCAAGTTTGAGGAGAAACGTTCGTTGAACCGTTATGATCTGGATCAGGGATGCAGCGACTCTCCGGTTTCCATCACAAGAACATGCGGACATATCCGCTGCGTGAACAGCAAAGCTCTGGAGATTGCCGGCATTACAAGGGATACGCCGGATCCGGAGGGCGGCGAGATCGAGCGGGATGCATCCGGCGAGCCGACCGGTGTTTTAAAAGAAAATGCAAGAAATCTGGTGCTTCCGTTCATACCGAAAGAGAGCCACGATGATAAGGTGCAGAATCTGGTGGATCTTGGAAATCTCCTGAAATCTCAGGGAATTGTGGCGGTCTGTGATATGGGAAATCTGGATAATGGCGACAATTTTCCGCTGTATCAGGAAGCAGCCAGGCGAGGATACTGCCAGGAGACGGCAATTTACTATATGTGGGATTATTTTGCGGACGATCCGGATTTTATCATTCCGGAAACACATCGGGATAAAAGCAGCCAGATTTTTGCGGCGGGACTTAAGCTGATTGGAGATGGAAGCGTCTCAGGAAGAACGGCCTGGATGGATAAGCCGTATCTTGGGACAACGGATGAATATGGAATTTCTACCTGTTCGGATTCATTGATGGAATCGGCCGTTGCTTTCTGTAAGAAGTATCATTGCCAGCTTTCCATGCACGCGATGGGAGGAAGCGCCATCAGCCGTGTTGTAGACCGGGCATACCGGGAAGAGAACTGGATGGAAGACGACACTCCGTATGTACGGGTGGAGCACATCACAGACCCGGCGGCAGACAGTATCCGAAAGGCGGCGGAAAAAGGAATGTTCTTTGTGACACAGCCGATTTTTATGTACGCGGAGATCGAAAGCTATCTCACCAATCTGGGAGAAGCGTGGATGAAAACGTGTTATCCGGTCCGGACTATGCTGGATCAGGGAGTGCAGCTCTGTTTTTCCACGGATGCTCCGGCCACATCCTGGGCAGTACCGTCCGACCCGTTCCCGTGCCTGAAAGCAGCGGTGACACGGCGGGCCTATGACGGTACCGACTGCGGGCAGGACCAGAGGGTGGATATCGAGACGGCAGTGAAACTGTATACAAGAGAATCCGCAAAGGCAGCAGGATTCCAGAAAATCGGGCAGTTAAAAGAAGGATATAGGGCGCACTTTGCGGTGTTAGACCGGAATCTGTTTGCAGTTCCGACGGAGGAGATTGACCAGGTCAAAGTGGAGACCCTCTATATAAATGGCAAGCGCGAATATCAACGGTAAATGATTAAAAAAGAAAAAGCTGAGGCGGCGGATTGTTTTGCAGAAAATTTCTGCAGATAGATCAACCAGCCTCAGCTTTTTGCTGTTTTACAGGCGGTTTTATGATAGAATGGGAAACAGAAATAGATAAAATGATGAGAGGTAAGACATGGAAAGACAGGAATACACATGCAGTCTGCAGCAGAAAGGGTGCGGAGGCTGCCCGCTTCTTTCGCTGCCCTATGAGGAGCAGCTGCGGAAAAAACAGAAAGCGATGAAAAAGCTGATGGGGAATTTGGGCAAGGTGCGCCCGGTGATCGGGATGGAGAATCCATGGCATTATCGGAATAAAGCGATTTCTACCTTCGCGGAGGGGCCGGGGCGACAGTTGATCAGCGGAATTTATGCCCGCGGAAGCCACTATGTGATTCCGGTCAAAACATGCCTTCTGCATCATCCGGCACTGGATGAGGCCGTGCGCGCAGTACGGAAAGCGGCAAGACTCTGTAAATACAAGCCGTACGATGAGGACAGAAAGACCGGACTGATCCGCCATGTACTCGTCCGCCACAGCCTTCTGACAGATGAAGTGCTGGTGGTACTTATTACAGCTTCCCCGATTCTTCCGGGTGCAAAGGCCTTTGTCAAAAAGGTACGGGAACTCTGCCCGAACGTCACGACCATTGTCCAGAATATCAATGCAAGATCCACCAGTGCAGTTCTTGGATTTTCCGAGAAGATTCTGTATGGAAAAGGGTATATTGTCGATGAATTGTGCGGAATCCGTTTCCGGATTGCTGCATCCAGCTTTTACCAGATCAATCCGGTTCAGACGGAAATCCTGTACCGGACAGCTATCGAGGCGGCCGGGCTTGACGGTACCCGGACTGTTCTGGACGCCTACTGCGGAGTCGGGACCATCGGACTTGCGGCGGCTCCTCACGCAAAGCATGTCCTGGGAGTCGAGAAAAACGGAAGTGCCGTCAGATGCGCTATTCAGAATGCAAAAGACAACGGAATTCAGAATGCCCGTTTTCTGAACGAAGATGCAACCAAGGCTATTCAGAAGATGGCGGCAAGAGGTGAAAAGGTAGATGTCGTATTTATGGATCCGCCGCGGGCGGGCAGCACACCGGAATTTCTGGATGCTGTCAGCCGTATGAGCCCGGAAAAGCTCGTCTACATTTCCTGCAATCCGGAAACCCAGAAGCGGGATCTGGAGATCCTGAAGAAAAAAGGATGGGGAGTCCGGATGATTCAGCCGGTGGATTTATTTCCACATACGGAGCATGTAGAAAACATTGTGGTTTTGGGACGGAAACAGTAATAAACAGGAGAAAGTTATGATAGAAATTAAAGAATGGATTTGAATGAAAAGCATCGATTTCCCAAACCTGCACATACTATCTCCGAGGTGGTTGTATGAGTAAAAAGCAGAAAGAACAACAGGAAAGACAGAAAAATCTGAATCAGTTCAACAGTATCACGCAGAAGGTGAAGCCGGAAAATCAGAATCAGGGACATAATGTCCGGGATGAGGCGGTGGAACCGAAGAAGAGACAGATGTAGGCATCCGAAAGGGTGTCTTTTTTCAGTAAGTTAAGGGCATGTAAAATAATGAAAAGGTGAGATGCAACGCTGGAAAAACGAAAGCGGCAGGTGTAAAATACATATGTGGGATTTTAAGGGGAGAAATGAATATAGCAGGGAAGGAGGAATTATTCATTACCAGAAGAGGTTGAGAATACAGTTTTATTGCTGTAAATAATGTAAATATTACGGAGGAATGAGAAATGGGAAAAAAATCTGTGAAATTGACAACAGCGGTGACGGCCGCAGTACTTCTTTCTTCATCTGTGATGGCACAGGATGTAGCTACAGCAGCAGATGCAGGACAGATTGACGGACAGGAGGATAAGCAGGTAAAAGGGACTGCAGAAAAGAAAAAGGCAGCTCCGGTCAGTCTGGATGAAGCAAAAGAAAATCTGAATATGGCTAAAGAACAGGAAGAAAAAACTGCTTCTGAAGAAAAGCAGGCATCGGAAGCCTACGAAGCAGCGAAGAAAGAAGAAAGTGAAGCGGCACAGGCAGCGGCAGAAGCGGTTGCCAAGGCAGAGGAAGCGAAAAAGGAAGCAGAGCAGGCATTTCAGGAAGCAGTAGCAGAAGCGGAGAAGGCAGAGGCCGAAGTTCAGGATACTTTTGACCAGAAGCAGGTAGAACAGATGCAGGCCGCAGTCAATACGCAGGAAAAGAGCCAGGCGTATACAGATAGTCAGGAGCTTAGTAAAGAAGCGCAGGAGTATCTGGAAGAGGTACAGGAAAAAGTTACTGTAACGGAAGAAGAGGTCCAGCAAAAGCAGGAGGCTCTGGAAGCATCACAGG
Source organism: Sellimonas catena (assembly GCF_027924685.1). Taxonomy (NCBI): domain Bacteria; kingdom Bacillati; phylum Bacillota; class Clostridia; order Lachnospirales; family Lachnospiraceae; genus Sellimonas; species Sellimonas catena. The sequence goes on along the minus strand of NZ_BSBO01000052.1, from coordinate 6,877 downwards.
CAGATTTAACGGAAAAAGAGGGAGCCGTACAGGAAGCACAGGAAAACCTGGAGCAGATTAATGGACAGATCAGCAGTTCAGAAGCTGCGATTGAGACAGCGAAAGCTAACATTGTAAAGGCTCAGGAAGCAAAAGCCCAGGCAGAGCAGGATATTGTAGAAGCCCAGGCAGCTCTGGAACAGGCAACAGCAGTTTATGAGCAGGCAGAAGCAGAAGCCGCAGAAGGTTCTCCAGAATACAAGGCTGCATTGGAAAAGGTGGAACAGGCGAAGGATGCGTTAAGTGAAGCACAGGCTGTGCAGGCAGAAAAGCAGGCAGCTTTGGATACGGCAAATGCGGTTCTGGCACAGGCACAAAGTGCCGCAGAGAGTGCGCAGACAGATGTGGATCAGGCACAGAAAGAGATTGAGATCGCACAGGCAGAAGGCGCTGTAGCAGCAGCACAGGAAAGCCTTGCGGCAGCAGTACAGACAGAGCAGCAGGCACAGTCTGTATTAAATTCAGCACAGAGTGAACTGAATGCGGCACAGACTGTAAAAGATCAGAAAGATGCTGTACTGAATCAGAAAACACAGGAGAAAGCAAACGCAGAAGCAGCTCTTGAGAAGGCAAAACAGGAAAAAGCAGCGGCAGAACAGGCGGAAGCGGCCAGCAAAGAAGCACTTCAGGAAGCGCAAGAAGCTAAGACAGCTGCGGAAAGTTCAGTTGCGTCTGCACAAACAGCCAAAAACAGCGCAGATTCCCAGGCGGAAGCAGCAAGAAAACAGGTGGAAGAAAAACAGGCCGCAGTTGACGCAGCCCAGAAAGCTTATGATGAGGCAAAAAAAGCAAGTGACAATGCAGAAGCCCAGATTGCGAAAGGATCGTTTGGATTCTTTGAGGAAATGGGTGCAGAGGAAGCACTGGATATTTTGAATAATGCTCCTTTAAAAGAGTATACAGAGCAAGGGAATGAAAAGGATGCCACTTCTCTGGAAAATATGAAAGCGGCTTTGGAATGGATTAAAGAGTGTAATGAACTTCGGGAAAATCATCAATGTGCAGACTTAAAGGTATCTGATTCATTAATGGCAATTGCACAATCGAATACGAATGCTTCAGGGAATTATATTGGTCATACAGGGCAGTTCCAGGTCGGTGGAGAAAATCTGGCATGGGGTTCGGGTTCATACGACCCATTTTATGGATGGTATACAGAGGAAAAAGAGGATTATGAGACTACGGGGAACCCGGATAATAGCGGGCACTATTTCAATATCATTCAGGAAGGCTTTGTTTATACGGGATTTGCTGTGAATCAATATAGTGTCAGATATGGGGCTGCCTACGGACAAGTATTTAATTGGGAAAATTATAGTGAGCAATATAACGACAACGCCATGACCCTCGAAGACTATACCACCCGTTTCATGAAATACTATGACGGTCTGATGAATGCTCCGCAGATTGCCGAGGAGGCAGCAAAGAAGCTGGAAGAGGCGAAGAATGCACTTGCATCTGCGCAGACTACATATGAGGCTGCACAGAAAAAGGCGGCCGAGGCAGCTACAGTCCTTCGGCAGAAACAACAGGCAAATACTCAGGCAGCCCGGAAAGTAACATCAGCTCAAAATGAAGTTAAGGCTGCAGAACAGACAACAGCTCAGAAAGTTGCAGCTGTGACATCAGCATCAGCAAAAGTAACATCAGTATCACAGGCGGTGCAGAGCGCAAAGGCAGAAGTAAACGCAGCACAGCGGACACTTTCTGACAAGCAGCAGGCATACCAGACTGCAAAAGCCTCTCAGGAGCAGGCAGCGCAGAAGAAAGAAGAGCAGGAGACAAATCTTAAGCAGAAACGTCAGGCATACAGAGCACTTGCAGGCAAAGAAATTGGTGAGACAAATGCTGAGACAGCAGCAGCGCACTTACAGACAGCGCAACGGAATTATCAGACAGTATCAGCGGTCCTTAGGACAGCTAATGAAAAACTGAGTACGGCAAAGACAGAAGCTGAATCAAAAGAGACAGATCTGAAGTCTGCGCAGAGTGTGACAGCAGCGAAAGAGGCGGATCTTACACAGGCAGAAAAGGCGAGAGACGAAATAGAAGCTGTTGTGGCCGCAGATCTTGCTGAAAAACGACAGGCAGTAGAAGATTGTAAAGTAGATCTGCAAACAGCACAGCAGGATAAGACAGACGCTGAGACAGATATTCAGACGAATACCGAAGCGCAGAAAGATGCTGAATCACAGCTGACATCATTAAGAGAAAACAAACCTGAAGCAGAAGCAGCTGTTGCTGTGGCAGAAGAAGCACGCAAAGAGAGCGAAGGAAAAGTTGAGGAAGCTCAGAAAATATATCAGGATGCAGTAGATGCAATTACACCGCTCCGTGAGGCGAAAGCGGCATACAACACAGCTCTTGCTGAAGAGGCGAAAGCGAAAGAAAACTATGAAAAGGTTGTAGAAGAAGAGGCGAAAGCAGTACAGGCTGTTGCTGATGCGAAAGCGGCTCTGGAACAGGCAGAAGCAAAGAAAGCGGAAGCAGATAAACTGTCTTTGACAGAAGCGATGAAAACACCAATCGAGGGTGCAAACTTCTCCTATCTGAATGCCTATGTAGATGAGATTAAACTGGCCGAAAAACAGGTTGAGGAAGCTGAGGCTGTACATGAAGATAAGAAAGCTGCACTTGCAGAGGCAAAAAATACATATGATCTGGCAAAACTGGCTTATGCGGAAGCTGTTGTTGATCTTGCTGACGCACAGGAAAGTTATGATCAGTTTTTGAAAACTTCTTCGGAGCAGAACGAAGAAAATACTCAAAAAACAGAAGCAGATCAGAAGAAAACAGAAAACAAAACAGATCAAAGAGAAACTGTTAAAACCGGAGATCCGGCAGAACCAGCGGTTTATACAGCGGTAGGAATGGGAGCACTGGCAGCAGCACTTGCAGCGTGGAAGAAAAAACACAGTTAATTAATAATGCACCGGACAGGCAGTAATTTAAACTAAATAAAAAAGACCATTTACAGACGGAGATCATTGATCCGGTAAATGGCCTTTTGGTGTATAATGGATTGAGAAATTGTAGAAAAGCAGAAACTGAAACGGAGACTTATTATGCGAAGAGAACTTGGAATTGCAAGATGCGGGCTTGCCTGCTGTATTTGCTCAGAAAATCAGAATTGTGCCGGATGTAATGCGGATACCTGTCCGGACAAGGACTGGTGTGAGAATCGAAAATGCACAATGGAAAAGGGAATCGGCCATTGCTATGAATGCAAAATTGACTGCCGGAAAGGAATTTTGACGAAGATCAAGCCCTATGCGTTCACGCTGTTTGCCAGACGTTATGGCGAGAATGCGCTGCTGGACTGTCTGGAGCGGAATGAACAAAATGGGATTATCTATCACCGAGAAGGCATCAACGGTGATTACGATGAGTTTGACGATGTGGAGGAACTGATCCATTTTATACAGACAGGAAGACGAACGAGGGAGAAAGAAGGAATTCCATCCACGGATGAGGCGCGATCCCTGCTGGAAGAGGGCGGCAGGATGAACCCGGGACCGTGGATCCGGCACAGCGAATATGTGGCAGAGGCCGCAGGAAAAATTGCGGCCAAGTGCGAAGGGCTGGATGAAGAAACGGCCTATATTTGTGGTCTGCTTCATGACATTGGACGGCGGTTCGGGGTCAGTTATCTGGCGCATGTCTATGACGGATATACGTTTTTGATGGAGCGTGGCTATGAGAAAGCCGCAAGGACGGCGCTTTCCCATTCGTTCAACCGGAAAAAGATGGAAGATTATATTGGAAAGTTCGACATATCAGAAGAAAAGCAGGAAGAGCTGAAAAGCCTGCTGGATGCAATGGAATACGATGAATACGACTATCTGATTCAGCTCTGCGATTCCATTGCTGTGGCCGACGGGATTGTATCTCTGGAAGAGCGGATGAATGATGTGAAAAGCCGTTACGGTTATTATCCGCAGGATAAATGGGACAGAAATATGGCGCTGAAGGAATATTTTGAGAAAAAGATGGGAAAAGATCTGTACACGGTTGTGCCGATGAAAAGCACACCGGAACATTGAGAAAAAGATTGATGGTTGCGGATTGACAATGCCTGTCAACCAAAGATATGATTTAGCTACATGAACGGTGCACTGATTCATTTAAGAAATCTTTGGAGGGATTCAGAATGAATGGATTAAAATATATCAGGGTTCGGTGCAATCTGTCACTAAATGATCTGGCAGAGTGTATTGGCGTTACAAGACAGGCATTAAGCGCGTGGGAGAACGGGAAAAAAGAAATACCTGAACAAAGGAAAGAGCAGCTTTCAGAGTTTTTCGGGATTGAAGATCACTCTGCTTGGAAAGGCGATGTTCCGCTATGATCATAACGGCAGGGAGAGCTATCGGTATAAACTCCAGGATAAGGACGAGAAAAATCAGAAGATGTATTTTCTGCCGGATACCCGGATCAGCATGGATGAAAAATATGTACTGGCGCAGAAAAGGAAACAGGAAATTCTGGAAAAGGCAGACGATATAATCAAATGGACCGATCATGCGGGGAGTATAGCATCACAAATTGCATGCATCAACCGTGGATGCAGCATTTATGGAATGACCAATGATCTGATGGAAATGATGCGGAATATGGAAAAAGTGATTTTGAAAATGCCGTTTTATTATGAGTTGATGAGTGTGTGGAAGGCAATGCTTCTGGCATACGGGCTTATGGAACAAGAAGAGATTTCCGGCGGCGCACCATCAGAAGCCCATGGGGGTGAAGACCCGGAATGGATTATCCGGCTGGCCGAAGAGATCCGGAAACACTGGGATGCGGAGCGGAGTTATCATGAAAACTGTGAAGAAGAGAGGAGAAAACAACAAAGAAAAGAGAAGGAAAACAAGGAACAGTTGAAAGGGAAGGATCAGATTACGAGGGCAGAAGAGCAGAACAGACAATTCAGAGAGAAGTGCTCAGAGAGCGGGAAAGAAGCCGTCCTGGTGAGTAGTGCTTCTGACCATCACGATTAATATCACTTGACAAAAGGGATAGAGTGTGATTTGATAGTAACAGAAAACAAAAGAATAATTATGGGCAAAACCTTCGAAAGATGGCGACGCAAAACTATAGGGTCTAATCCATAGTAATATGAGAATGACAGCCAGTTGCAGTATTATCAAATGTACCGGATTTCCCCCGATATGTATTGTGCAACGGATAAAGCAGATGTTTTATCCGTTTTTTGTTACCTTTTATTCCGGGTTTTCAAAAGCATTCTTTTGCAGGATGCTGCAGAAGAAAATACAAAGGAAGAAGGAGAAGAGTCATGTCAAAACATTTACCTTTGTCCGTGCGGGTTCCGATTGAGAGCGACAATCCAGGCATCTGCAGGGACGAAGAGGCATGTATCAGATGCGGGATGTGCAGGGACGTGTGTACGAATATAATTGGGGTACACGGTACGTACACACTGGAAGAAACCGGGGATACGGCGATCTGTATCCACTGTGGCCAGTGCGCCAATGTCTGCCCGACCGCAAGTATCACGGAGGTATATGAATATCAGGCGGTGAGGGCGGCTATTGCAGATCCGGACAAAGTGGTTATTGTCAGTACCTCACCGTCGGTCAGAGTCGCACTGGGAGAAGAGTTCGGTATGAAGCCGGGCGATTTTGTCCAGGGAAAAATGGTTGCTCTTTTGCGGGCGCTTGGAGCAGACTATGTGCTGGATACGAATTTTGCGGCGGATCTTACCATCATGGAAGAAGCGGCCGAACTGCTGGAAAGGATCACAAAAAAGACGGCGCCGTTGCCACAGTTTACAAGTTGCTGCCCGGCCTGGGTCAAGTTTGCGGAAACCTATTATCCGGAACTGCTGCCGAATCTTTCTACGGCAAAAAGCCCGATCGGGATGCAGGGACCGACAATCAAAACGTACTTTGCTCAGAAGATGGGAATTGATCCAAAAGAGATTGTGAATGTAGCCTTGACGCCGTGTACAGCCAAGAAGTTTGAAATCCGCAGACCGGAAATGAATGCGGCCGGAAAACAGCTTGGAGAGCCGGCCATGCGGGACATGGATCATGTTGTGACGACCCGTGAGCTGGCACGATGGGCAAAGGAAGAGGGGATCGATTTTGCAAAACTGGAGGAAAGCAAATACGATTCTCTGATGGGAGAAGCATCCGGCGCCGGTGTGATTTTCGGAAATACCGGAGGGGTGATGGAGGCCGCGCTTAGGACTGCATATTATAGTCTTACCGGGGAAAATGCGCCGAAGGAGTTCTACCGGTTAGAGCCGGTGAGAGGATATGAGGGCATCAGGGAAGCGAGTCTTGATATTGCCGGAACAAAGCTGAATGTTGCTGTTGTATATGGTACGCAAAATGCAAGGAAGATGATCGAACGCCTGAAGACGGGAAAGAAAGATTATCACTTTATCGAGGTGATGGCCTGCCCGGGAGGCTGTATCGGCGGAGGCGGACAGCCGCGCAATCTGGAGGTGGATGCCGATCAGACGAGAAAAGCAAGGATAGCGGGGCTCTACAGCCGGGATGAGCAGATGACGCTGCGGTTCAGTCACGAGAATCCGGAAATCAAAAAACTTTATGAAGAATTTTACGGTACACCGCTAAGCAGGCTGGCTGAGAAGATGCTTCATACTTCCTACATCAGCAGAGCAGAAGATTTAACAAAACATGGAAACGAACAAGAGACGGAAGAAAGAAACGAGGAAAACACAATTGTAGAGCAACATTTTATAAATGCTTGAGATTGAAAGAAAAAAGCAGATAGTAAGAATAGATGGATCAGAAGAATGATGAGAGTATGCCGTGATTTACTGCATGCTCTTTTCTCTTTACAGACAGGA
>NZ_BSBO01000051.1:0-13931 GCF_027924685.1 Sellimonas catena | reverse complement strand
TGCCTGTTTTGTTGAAGACACAGCTTCAGGCGGCATAGGGCAAAGGGTGAACTTTGATAATCGAATACCTGCCAGATATTGAATTTTCAAGGTGCATAGGCAAAATCTATGTGCGAAGTTTGAGTTAGTAAGAATAATTTTACTATGAAAACAGCTGCTGTTGATGGTGCACTTTGGATCATCTGAGACAGATCAGAGAAAGCAAGCTCCCCGATGAGAAACAGATAAACAGTACTGACTACTATATCCATGATCTGAAAAGCCAAAAACAGAAGCACATATTTTATAAAAGTTCGCACATTTTTATTGCCAAGACCAAATCCAGAGGCATTTCTTGTTGGACTGTCCATCAAAAAAATCCATACAAACATCAGTAACGCACCGATTGTTACAGCAATAGATATCATCATGGTTGAAAGTGAACTGCCGGAAAAGGTGTAAAGTACAAGGGCGAGGATACTGACAACTCCAGCGATCAGATAAGTCCAGTAAATGCGTTTCATTTTCTGAAAAAGGTCTTTGCGTGTGAAAAATACTGCAATGATCACTCCCATCGCAGGATACAGCATCTGTACACCGGCATAAATGCTAACGGGTTGATTGTTTTGGAAAGCTGCTCTCACCAGAAAGCCCATCAACAAAGTGATACCAAATACTGTTCCCAAATAAATGATCAGTCCTTTTTTCTCATTCTTTTTTAACATAACGTTCCCTCCATTCTACCTTGTATAATAAGGTTCTTATCTACATTATATAACAAGGTAGATAGAAGTCAAGATATTTATTCACTTATTTTTTTGCAAAAAAGAGTTAGATCGAACATATTTTCTAAACATTTGTTTGCCTTTTATACCTTGCTGTGATAAAATAGAAAAAAAGTATGTAGTCTGACAGAGACATTAGAAAGCAGGAGGACATTCCATGGGTAACGGAAATATTACAGAAAAGCAATCCGAGATTCTTGAATATATAAAAGCACAGATTTTAGAAAGAGGATTTCCGCCGGCAGTGCGTGAAATCTGCGAAGCAGTACATTTGAAATCTACTTCTTCTGTCCACTCTCATCTTGAGACGCTGGAGAAGAACGGGTACATCCGGAGAGACCCGACGAAGCCGCGTGCGATCGAGATTCTGGACGAGTCGTTTAATCTGACACGCCGCGAGATGGCACAGGTGCCGATTATCGGACGTGTAGCTGCAGGAGAGCCGCTTCTGGCAGAGCAGAATATTGAAGACTATTTCCCGATTCCGGTAGAGCGCCTTCCAAACAATCAGACATTTCTCCTTCGTGTGCGCGGTGACAGTATGGTGAATGTCGGAATTCTTGACGGGGATTATATTTTAGTTGAGCAGAGACCGACTGCGGAAAATGGCGAGATTGTCGTTGCCCTTGTAGAGGACGGGGCTACAGTGAAACGGTTTTTCAAAGAGGACGGACACTACCGGCTTCAGCCGGAGAATGACGCCATGGATCCGATCATTGTTGATGAAGTTACGATTCTCGGAAAGATGATCGGCCTGCTGAGATTTATGAGATAAGGATATTGATATTACAAAAGGCTGCGAGCACCTGAGGTTCGCAGCCTTTTCTTCATCTCCTGTCAGGATTTACTTTTCCAGATCTTCCATGGAGATCGTCTTTCCATCTTTCCAGATACGTTCCAGATCGTAGAAAAGACGGTTTTCTTTATCAAATACATGGACGATAATATCTCCGAAATCGAGCAGCACCCAGTTCCCAAGGCCATAGCCTTCCCGCTGTTTTACGGTATATCCTTCTTTTGCAAGCTCTTCCTCAACGTTATCTACAAGAGCCTGTACCTGACTGTTGCTGTTTCCGTTTGCAATGATGAAATAATCGGCCAGTACACTGATTTCCGAGATATCAATGACCCGGATATCTTCGCCTTTTTTGCTGTCCAGCGCACGGCAGGCAGCGGCTGCCATCTTTTTTGATGTTTCTAATGCGTTGCTCATCCATCTTCCTCCTGTTTTTGATTATTTGTTCAGATAGTTCTTATAGTATAAATATGTCTTCTCTGTCATAGGGTCAATGGCCAGATTGCGGGTGTGAAGGTAGGAAAGGGAATCCTTCAGAATCAGATAAAGGCAGGCGTCAATATCCTGAAAAGCCAGTTTTCTGACTTCCGGAAGATTCGGTGCCTCTTTTCTTCCCGGCTCGATATAGTCCGCGATATAAAGAATCTTATCCAGCATGGTCATCTTCGGCTTTCCGGTCGTATGGCAGATGATCGCATCCAGAATCCGCTGATCCCGGACATGATATTTCGTTGCTGCCAGGTAGGCGCCAAGCTTTGCGTGAAGCAGACTCGGATTCTGACGCTCGCTTTCTGAAATCGATAAATGGTATTTCTCACAGAGCCGGATTTTCTTTTTGGACGGGATACATTTGGCACAGTCGTGAAGGAGACCTGCGATCATGGCCTCGTTAATGTCTTCATTGTAACGCATGGCCAGGGATGCACACAGATACATCACGCCAAGCGTGTGCTCATATCTGTCCTGATCCAGGTATTTTTTCACTTTTTTACGCATCTTATGGATTGCATTGCTCATCTTCTATTCCTCCCTGTATAGACGATGGTCAGAAATATAGGAAGCTACATCAGACGGAACAAGCCGGCTGATGTCCTTTCCCTCTTCTACCATCTCACGGATTTCACTGGATGATACTTCAAATACCGGAGAATGGGAAAACAGAATCGTCGTTTCGTATGTGTTTTCCAGATGCCGGATCTGAGCCTCCATGGCTGCATCTGTCTCACTTAAATCGCGCTTTGCGGCAATAATGGAACAGGAATGTAAAAACCGGTCCGGATGCCGCCATGTTTCCATCTGAAAAAGGGAATCTGCCCCTACAATATAGAAGAACTCCCTCTCCGGGAAAGCGTCTTTGAAATATTCCATTGTTTCATAGGAATAGGAAACCGTCTCCTTTTCCACCTCGTAAGGCTGAAGGGAAAAATGCGGCTTCCCGCTGATTGCAAGCTTTACCATTTCCAGACGGTCTTCCATCCCTGCTCCGGTCTTTTCCGGCTGCTTATGCGGTGGATTGCCGTTTGGCATAAACCAGATTTCGTCCAGACCGAACTCTTCCATCACATGTCCGGCAAGAATCAGATGTCCGTTATGAATAGGATTAAAGGTCCCTCCCATGATTCCTGTCTTCATCTGGCTACCTCGGAAGTTCGATTTTCTTTTTCTCTTTTTTGCCCTCTTTGTAAAGGACGATCTTTTTGCCGATGACCTGCACTACCTGAGAATGGGTGCGCTCAGCAAGCATTTCCGCGATTTCACGCGGATCATCTGCACAGTTCTTCAGAACATTGATCTTGATCAGCTCTCTTGCTTCAAGCGCTTCCTGGACAGCACCTGTCAGTTCCGGCGTCATGCTGAATTTTCCGATCTGAAGAATCGGATCCATAGTCATGGCAAGACTTTTCAAATATGCTCTCTGCTTTGACGTCATGTGTATATTCCTTTCTATTCTCTGCTTAATTTCTATTTAAAATACTCAAAACTCAGTCCGTACATCCGGATTGTGTCGCCTTCCTCAACACCAAGCTCTTCCAGTTTTTCCAGAATACCGGTTTCCTTGAGGAAGTTCTGGAAGAAACGGAATCCTTTCTCGGAATCGAGGTTGGTATATCCAAGCATCTTTTCGATCTTCGGTCCTTCTACTACAAAGACACCATCTTCTTCTTTCTCCACTGTGTACGGGAGATCCGCAACCAAAAGTTCGTCCTCCGGGAAGAACTCCTGCGCAAAGGTGATCGGTTTGGAATCCAGCTTTTTCAGTTCGTTATTCACATACCATAACAGATCCTGAATTCCCTCTCCTGTCACACCGGAGATGGCAAACACCTTATATCCTTTTGGCTCGAACTCAGCCCGGATCCGCTCTACCGGATCTTCATCGCCTTCGTAGATCAGATCGGTTTTATTTGCCGCAATGACCTGAGGGCGTTCGGAAAGTTCTTTATTATATTTTTCAAGTTCACCGTTGATTTTGTAGATATCCTCGATCGGGTCTCTGCCTTCACTTCCGGCAGCATCCACCACATGAATCATCATCTTTGTACGTTCGATATGGCGGAGAAACTCGTGTCCAAGTCCTGCTCCAAGTGAGGCACCTTCGATCAGTCCCGGAATATCCGCCAGGACAAATCCCTCTCCATCTGCCAGATCTACAACACCCAGGTTTGGCGCCAGTGTCGTAAAATGATAGTTAGCGATCTTCGGGTTCGCATTTGTTACTCTGGACAGGAATGTGGATTTTCCGACATTCGGGAAACCGAGAAGTCCTACATCGGCAATGACCTTGAGCTCCAGATTCACCCAGAGTTCCTGGGCCGGCTGTCCCGGCTGTGCATACTTCGGAACCTGCATGGTGGAAGTTGCAAAGTGCTGGTTTCCAAGACCGCCTTTACCGCCTTTTAAGATGATCTGCCGGCGGTTGTCACCGGACATATCAGCTACGACCTTTCCGGTCTCCGCTTCTCTTACGATCGTACCTTCCGGAACACGAAGAACAATGTCTTTTCCGTTTGCTCCGTGGCAGCGCTTTTTCTTGCCGTTCTCACCCGGTTCCGCACAGTATTTACGGCGGTGTCTGAAATCTACGAGCGTATTCAGACCGTCATCGATTTCAAAAACCACATCGCCGCCCTTACCGCCGTCGCCGCCGTCCGGGCCGCCGTTCGGAACATAAAGCTCACGGCGGAAGCTGACGTGTCCGTCGCCGCCTTTTCCTGATTTTATAAAAATTTTTGCTCTGTCTGCAAACATGTTTCTTTCCTCTCAAAAAAGTGTTACAGCTTGTTTCTACTACATTATATAAAGAAAAGGTGTAAAAAACAAGGCTTCAAACCGACCAGATTTGAAGCCTTTGTATGTTCTTCGATTCATAGCATCAGCAGATGACTACTCAGCTACCGGGTATACAGAAACCTGTTTCTTGTCTCTGCCCTTTCTTTCGAATCTTACGATACCGTCAGATGTAGCAAATAATGTGTCATCTCCACCGCGTCCAACATTTACACCCGGATGAATCTTTGTTCCGCGCTGTCTGTAAAGGATGTTGCCGGCTTTGACGAACTGTCCGTCTGCTCTCTTGGCACCAAGTCTCTTGGACTCGGAATCACGTCCGTTCTTTGTAGAACCAACTCCCTTTTTATGAGCGAAAAACTGAAGGTTTAATTTCATCATGGTTTACACCTCCCTGAATCTCAAATCAATATATTTTCTGTACTCTTCATCTTCTGCCATATTCTGAAGTCCCAGAACCATGGCGGAAAACAGTAATGCCGCTTCCTTCGATGGAGAATGTAAAAACCGGTAATCGATCTTTCCGCTCTCATCATCGGCTGTGACAGAAGCCTCGTCCTGAGTGAAGGCCTCAATGGAATTGACCGTGTTGATCACAAGCATTGACGCAGCTGCACAGACGATGTCTTCACCTGCCGGAGCATATCCGGCATGTCCCTCTGTCAGGAAACCGACATACTCATTTTTTGCATTTTGATAAACCGTAATCTTAATCATTTTGATTAAGCGTTGATTTTTTCAATCTTCACAGCTGTGTACTGCTGTCTGTGACCGTTTTTCTTGTGGTAGCCTGTCTTCGGTTTGTATTTGTAAACGACAACTTTTTTCGCTTTGCCGTCTCCAAGTACAGACGCTTCTACAGTTGCACCTTCCACTGTCGGATTACCGATCTTCAGTCCGTCATTGCTCACTGCAAGAACCTGATCAAATGTGTAAGTCGTACCAGCTTCTGCTCCGAGCTTTTCTACCTTAATGATATCGCCTTCAGCTACTTTGTACTGTTTACCACCTGTTGCTATAATTGCGTACATATGGCACCTCCTATTATCATTACTCGCCAGCTTCGGTGTCCTGAAAAGAAACTTTGAAACCTCGCTGTGCGGCATACTCATATATATTAGCATGACCTTTTAGGAAAATCAAGCACTTTTCAGTAATTTTTCTGCATTTTTCCAAAGGATATTTTCCTTATCTTCAGATGAAAGATCCAGTCCCTGAAAATACCGGAGAAATTCACTCTGTCCTGCCCATGGCGAATCTGTCGCAAAGAGAATCCGGTCCGCTCCGTGTTCGGACACAATCCGTAGAAACTGTACGTCCGGAATCTTTGTGAAGCAGGCTGCCGTATCCAGCCAGACATCTTCCCCGATCAGGCATTCCTCCACCTCATCCCAGCGCATAAATCCGCCCATATGGGCAAGGATAAGCTTCTGTGGATGAACCTGCTGAATTACATCCCGGATCATGGCAGGAGTAGCATGTACAAAATCCGGATATCCCGGATCCAGTCCTGCATGGACACTGATGATCATTCCCAGTTCCGATGCATAGTCCAGAATCTTCAGATAGCCGGGATCATCAAACCGTGTCTCCTGGTAATCCGGATGAAGCTTGATCCCCTGAAATCCGTTTCGTTTCAGCTCCTGCAGTCGTTCTTTCAGATGGTCGCATGCCGGATGAATCCCGCCAAAAGAAAGAAGCTTTCCTCCGGTCTTCTCCGTGACCTCCATTGCGAACCGGTTGATCGAATCAAACTGAGAAGGCTTTGTCACAACCGGAAGTACAATACTTCTCCCGATTCCTGACTTCTCCATGGATTCCAGGAGGGATTCGTATGTTCCGGACAGGTGAGCTTTTTCTCCACACTGCTGTTCCAGAAAGGAGATGGTACGCTCCACAATCTTTTCCGGAAAAATGTGGGTGTGAAAATCAATCGTCATTCTTATCGCCGCTTCCCTTAACTTTGTCATTCAGATATCCGATGATATCACGTCTTGTCACAATACCGATAAAGAAATGCTGATCGTCCTCCACCGGTACAAAATTCTGCTCCATGGCCCGCTTTACCAGATCTTCCATATCCGCCTCAATGCTGACCGGAAGGTAATCATGCCTTCTTTCAAATTTCATGACGGAAAGGTTTTCAGCCTGCCGGATATCAAGGGTATGGGAATCCTTCAGTCCCCACAAAAGATCCCCTTCTGTAATGGTCCCGACATATTTTCCCTCTTTATTCAAAATCGGCACGCAGGAATATTTATAATGCTCCATAATCTCCATTGCCTGACGTACTGTGTGATAATCGTAGATAAAAGCCAGTTCTGCCTTTGGATGCAGAAAAAATAAAATATTCATTTTAAAACCTCTTCTATAAATCTTTCCTGTAAGTTGTTTTTAAAGCTGTGTATTCACAAAAATATCGTAAATCGCCGTGATTGCCTGTTCAAAATCATGGCACCGCACGCCGATGATGATGTTAAGCTCGCTGGATCCCTGGTCGATCATCTTGACATTGACATTGGCGTGGGACAATGCCGCGAAGATACGTCCGGACGTTCCCCTCGTCTGACGCATTCCTCTTCCCACGACAGCAATCAGTGCCAGATCGGATTCCAGTTCAATAAAGTCCGGTGACACGGCACGGTGGATGCCTGCAAGGACTTTCTGCTCTTTGCTTTCAAATTCATCCTGATGAACGAACACCGTCATCGTATCGATTCCGGAAGGCATGTGTTCGATACAGACATTGTTTTCCTCGAATACCTGAAGCACCTTCCGGCAGAAGCCGACTTCCGTGTTCATCATGGCCTTGTCAATCGTGACGGATGCAAATCCTTTCTTCCCGGCAATTCCGGTGATCGTAAACCGCGGGTGACGGCATGTGTCCTCTACAATCAAGGTTCCCGGGTCCTCCGGCCGGTTCGTATTCCGGATGTTGATCGGAATTCCTTCCTTTCGTACCGGGAAAATCGCATCCTCATGCAGTACAGTTGCTCCCATATAGGACAGCTCACGCAGTTCCCGGTAGGTGATCGTTTCAATCACTGCCGGATCCTTGACAATCCGCGGATCTGCCACCAGAAATCCGGAAACATCCGTCCAGTTCTCGTAAAGATCAGCGTGAACGGCCTTTGCCACAAGGGATCCGGTGATATCTGATCCTCCCCTGGAAAAGGTGGTCACGTTTCCATCCGGATCGCTTCCGTAAAATCCAGGAATGACCGCACATCCGGTATTTTCCAGGCGCTGCTGCAGCATGGAATTGGTCTTTTCCGTATTAAGACGTCCGTCTTTGTCGAAGAAGATCACATCAGCGGCATCGACAAACTCAAACTCCAGATAGGCAGCCATAATCAGTCCGTTCAGGTATTCGCCTCTGGAGGCCGCGTACTGCCGTCCTGCTTTCTGCTCAAACTGCTCTCGGATCTGTTCAAACTCTTTCTCAAGAGAAAGAGTAAGGGAAAGCCCGTCGATGATTTCCTGATAGCGGGATGTAATGAACTTCCACTCTTCAGAATAATCCAGCCCTTTCTCGGCCTTGTCATAGCACAAGTAAAGCATGTCCGTAATCTTGGTATCTCTGGAGTTCCGTTTTCCGGGTGCCGACGGTATTACATATTTTCTCGACTTTTCACTTCGGATGATCTCTCCCGCTTTCTGGAACTGGGCCGCGCTTGCAAGAGAGCTTCCTCCGAATTTTACTACTTTTGGCATATTCAAACGCTCCTTCACTTATCGATTGTGCAGAATATCAAAGGCAACAGACGGAGTAAAGACGACGCCATGAATTCCTTCCCTGCAGGCTGCCGCTGCGTTTTCCTCGATATCGTCAAAGAACAGAGCCTTTGCCGGATCGATCTGATACCGCTCAAGCAGTGTCTGGTAAATCTGCGGTTCCGGTTTCAGGCACTTTTCCTGCCAGGAAAAGACACCGCCGTCAAATGTTTCGATAAAAGAAAGTCTGTCCTTTGTCATTTCGTACAGGCCTTCTGAATAGTTGGAAAGATAATATACCCGGTATCCCCGCTCACGGAACCAGCTGATCAGATCCAGGGTGTAGTCCGCAGGCTGAATACATTCGCAGAGCCTGTCATAGACAAGCCGGATCTCCTCTTCGATTTCCGGATCGTTGGCGATGAATGCGTCACACCAGTCATCCGGTCCATACGTCCCTTTATCGCCTTCATACCAGGCACTGCTGCGAAAAACAGCATTTGCAACCCGTTCTCTGATGTCCGGGTCAAAATCAAACTGATCGAGGCAGAATGCTTCGCTGTACCGGATCAGAACATTTCCAAGGTCGAAGATGACCGTGTTACAGGTATCTACAGGTATTTTCATCTCATTTTCCTCCTGTCTGCTTCTCCACTATGTACTACTTTACATTGATAAAGTGAAGAATGCAACAAATTTCTTTACTTTTCCTCTTTTCTTATGACATCGCCATAGACAGCACGGGAAGCTGTTTTCAGATCCTCCGGCGACAGTCTCAGCTGCATTCCCAGTTTTCCTCCGCTTACATAAAGTTTTTCCAGCTGCTTTGCATCTTCCTGAATCACGGTTGGAAACTGCTTTTTCATGCCGATGGCGGTACATCCTCCACGGACATATCCTGTGATCGCAGTCAGATTTTTCAGCGGGATCATTTCCAGTGATTTTTCTCCTACCACTTTCGCGGCTTTCTTGAAATCAATTTCTTTTTCAATAGGAATGACAAACACATAGTGGGACCCGCTTTTTGCCTGGGTTACCAGCGTCTTATACACTTCTTCATGCGGCAGCGACAGCTGGTCGGCGGTCGCGATACCGTCCTCGAAATTTTCACATTCATACGTCTGATATTCATACGGAATATTCATCCGGTCCAGAATCCGCATGGCATTGGTTTTCAGTTCTTTTTTACTCATCTGTGTGCGCCTTCTTTCTGACTGCCTCATAAAGGGGCGGATGTACTTTTTTTCTTGTAATTTCCATCAGTTCCAGCCGGGTGATGTCAATCACCTCTGTCTTAACCGGGTCTGCTGCTGTCAGCTCCCGCATGGTCCGGATCAGAATTTCCCGGTCTTCCGTCTCTGACAGATTGATAAAATCAATCAGAATGATGCCGGACAGATTCCGAAGCCGGATCTGCCTTGCCGCCTCTTTGGCCGCCTCCAGATTCTGCTTCAGGTAACGCTCGTTTTTCCCGGAAACCGCCCGTCCTGTATTGACATCGATTACCGTCAGTGCTTCTGTAGGCTGAATGATCAGGCTTCCGCCCGATTTCAGCCAGACTCTCTGAGAAAGCGCCCTTTCCATTTCCCGCTCCAGACTGTAGAGCTTGACAAGAGGAAACTGCGGATCCGTATACAGTCTGAGACTGTCCAGCACTTTTGGTTCGGTCTGTTCCAGATAGGATCTGAGACGCTCATAAACGTCCGGGAGGTCGGTCACAACCTCTTCCAGCGTATCCCAGCGGACATGGGCAAATCCCGCCTCTTCTCCTGCCGCTCCCGCTTTCAGGCGGGTGAAACAGGTGCGTGTCCCGGCTCTTTCAATCAGGTCTGCAAGCTCTTTTTCCTGTTTCTGCAACTCTTGGTGCAGTTCCTCCAGAGTCAGCTGAGCCGCTTCCGTACGGAGAATCACGCCAAATGGAGAGCTGTCTGTTTCCTGAAGCCATGCTTTCAGAGCTTCCCGTTCCTTTTTCGGAATTCGGGAGGAAACGCCGGGCATCTGCTTTTTGCGCGATACGACAGCGTACCGGCCGGTCAGCGAAATATCCGTAGTAAGAGACGGCTTTTTTGCCTTGGATGCTTCCTTTTTCACCTGTACGACCAGTTCATCCCCGACACAGACCGGCTTTTTCCCTGCTTTGGAAGTAAAACAGCCATCTGCTGCCTCCTCCTCACTGCAGTAACACTCCATCCCTGGAAAAATTTCAATAAAAACCGCATGGATATTCGGAATTCTTTTTTTTACCTTTCCAATATAGATATCTCCCGCATGAACCGTTTTTTCCGGATGCTCATTTTGAGCCGTTTCGTCCGTGCAGAAGATTTCGGCCGTCTTTCCGTCCTCTTCCAGGAAAAAGCAGAGACGATCCATTACATTTGTTACAAGCACTTTCTGTTTCATTATACGATCTCCGTTCCAAGCGCATCCAGCGGTACCAGTGCTTCATCCTTTCTGGCATAGTTCTCCAGCCGGTGATAACGGTAATCTGCTTCTGCATCCAGATTTGATCCGGTCTGCTTTAAGAGCGCGGACATCACAAGTTCCGGTTTCAGATTGGTGGAACTTCCCGCGCATACTTTCATAAAAATCGACGCGCCCTGCTTTTCCATTTCCAGAATCCATGGACGGATATTGACTTCTTTTTCGCTCTTCTTTGTCTGTTTTACGACCAGAATCTCTTCCTGAGAAAGGAAGTTTTGAATATCCTCTTTAGTGACTTCTTCTGTCTCATCTTTCGGAAGGGCAAGGTAATCAGCCGCCTCGATGATCGCCATACCAGTTGCTTTCTTTTCCTCCGGAATCTGAACGAAGCTTACGACTTCCATTCCTTCTGCCATCACTTCGTTGAGCCTTCTCACCGCCTCTTTGGATGCAACCGGCCCGGTCAGTTCAATATCAAAATATTCCCCGTCACTGGTCAGTCCGACGCCAAGGGGATTGGCAAAGGACATGATCATATGCGGACTGAATCCCTGGGTAAATGCGATCGGGATCTCTGCCCGGCGCATAGCCTTCTGGAAATACCGCATCACATCCAGATGACCGATAAATTTCATTACTCCGTATTTTCGGAACTTAATTCTTGCCTTCAAAGCAGACACCTCCCTGATAACACATTGCGCCGCAGGCCGAGCAGCGTTCCCGGCAGTTTGGCGTAACTTCCCCTTTCATGGCACGCTCCCATTCCCGCTTCAGGAATGATTTGCTGACGCCCACATCAATGAAATCCCACGGGAACAGCTCGTCCAGATCCCGTTTGCGCATCGTATAGAATTCCAGATCCACTCCGGTGTTTTCAAACGCCTGCATCCATTTTTCATTGTCAAACTCATCGCTCCAGGAATCATAGAGACATCCCAGACGGTACGCTTCCAGAAGTACTTGGCCGGTCCGGCGGTCACCACGGGCAAACACGCCCTCCAGCACCGTCACATCCGCCTCGTGCCAGTTGTATTTGAGGCTCTTCCGGTTTAACTGCTCTTTCATCTCCTGATTCACGACATGAGCCCGGTGGATATAATCTTCCTGCGTAAACATTTCCGCCCACTGGAACGGCGTAAACGGCTTCGGGATAAAGAAGGACGTACTGAATGTAATCTGGCATTTTCCGTTTCTCTGATCCTTCGGAATCTCGTAGTACTTTCTAGCCACCCGATCCGCCAGTCTTGGGATCTCTTTCATATCCTCTTCTGTCTCACCCGGAAGTCCGAGCATAAAGTAGAGCTTGACTTTATTCCAGCCGCCTTCAAAGGCTTTGGAAGCGCCGTCCAGAATCATCTCTTCGGTCAGTCCTTTGTTAATGACATTCCGCATCCGCTGGGATCCGGCTTCCGGCGCAAAGGTCAGGCTACTCTTCTTGATGTCCTGTACCTTTCCCATCACATCCAGAGAGAAGGAATCGATGCGAAGAGACGGAAGAGAAATATTGATCCCTTTCCCCTTAAATTCCTCGATCAGGAAGGTCACAAGTTCTTTTAACTGAGAATAGTCGCTGGAACTTAACGAGCTTAAAGAAATCTCTTCGTGCCCGGTATTTTTCAGCATCTCATACGCATACTGCTTTAATGTTTCCAAATTTTTTTCTCTGGTTGGACGGTAAATCATTCCCGCCTGGCAGAACCGGCATCCACGGATACATCCTCTCTGAATCTCCAGTACGACACGGTCCTGGGTCACTTTGATGAAAGGAACGACCGGTTTTGTCGGATATGGCACCGCGCTCAAATCCATGACAACCTGTTTTTTGATCGTTCTTTTTGCATGGGGATTGTTCGGTTCAAAGGACTTTAATGTTCCATCCTCATGGTATTCGGCATCATAAAACTGTGGAACATAGATTCCTTCGATCTCCGCTGCCATCTCCAAAAATTCTTTTCTTGTTCCGTTCTTTTTCTTGTTTTCCTTATAGGCATCCAGAAGCTCATCATAAACGGTCTCGCCCTCTCCAATGTAAAAAAGGTCAAAAAAGTCAGCCAGCGGCTCTGGATTGACGGCACATGGGCCTCCTCCGATGACAATCGGATCTTCTTCTGTACGATCCTTACTGAACAGCGGAATACCCGAAAGATCCAGTACCTGCAAAATGTTGGTATAGCACATCTCATACTGAATTGTAATGCCAAGGAAATCAAATTCCCGGACCGGATCCTGGGACTCCAGGGCAAACAGCGGAATGTGCTCCTCTCTCATAATCCGGTCCAGGTCGGTCCATGGGGAGTAAACACGCTCACACCACGTATCATCTCTCCTGTTGAACATGTCATATAAGATCTTCATTCCGAGATGAGACTCCCCGATTTCGTAGACGTCCGGGAAGCACATGGCAAACCGGATATCTACCTGATCCTTGTCTTTCATCACCGAGTTGATCTCGTTTCCGATGTAACGGGCCGGTTTCTCAATTTTTAGTAATATTTCATCATTTAAAGCTAGTTTTCTCATAAAAAACCTCTCTTTTTTGTAAATAATGCACAAAAACCTCCGCTGGATTTTGTGACTTTCAAGGCTGGAAATACATGGAAAATCAACCGGTTTTCCGCCTGCTTTACCGCTGTAAATTACAGCATTTTTTGAGTTGAAATTGCGATTTACAACAATTTCCATTTTTTTATACCCTGCGGCACCAGGCATAACTATCTGGCACTATACGGCACAATATTTATATTTAGTCATTTCCATGAATATTTACACCTGTGCTATTATATGCCTTGCAGGGAAGAAGTTCAAGCAAATAATTTTCGTCGTATGTGTCAAGTAATCGTTGGCACTTTTTCTTCTTTTTTTGATATCAGTTTATTTCTTTTATTTTCAGACAATTCAGCTCGGACTTTATCTGATCATTTTATGTTTCTTTTTAACAGAATGCTCTT
>NZ_BSBO01000050.1:0-14367 GCF_027924685.1 Sellimonas catena | reverse complement strand
ATATAAGACATTATACCTCTACTCGAACAAAAAGTCGAGGATTACATATACTGATGTATAGCATATATAACCCTCGATAAAATCAGATCGATTTATACTTTTAAAAATCATTCATGAAACAACCCTGAGTATTCACAAAAAATATTTGTATTTAACAATAAAAAGGTGATATACTAAAAAACTGTGCTAATAAACAGTTGTTTGTATATACCTCCCTGGTGGTTGGAACACCGGGGCGGTTTTTAATTTATTGAAGGTTAAAGTCGATAGTAACTGGATCACCTATGGTTTCAAAGTTTTCATCCGTAGGGGCATCCACATGTAAAGTCAGAGTAGTCAGATCTTCTGCTTTTGAGTTTTTCAAAATGTAGATCATATTTCCAGAATTTTTGACTTTTCCGAGCATTTCTCCATCAATGTACTCAGACAAGAATCCATCGCTGTCCACTTGTTCTTTAGTATTTGTTGTAAGGGTCGCCTGTCCGAGATAGAAAGATACAGTTGCATCTGTCGTATTTTCGATCGAAGCATTAAATGCTACAAGTGCGACCTCTTTATCTTTTTCTATGCCAAGCATTTCGGCCATCTCATCTGTAGTAGCAGTCAGTTTTGATACCTGCAGCCCTTCGATGGTGTAGATTACTGGACCAGTCTGTCCGGTTTGGTTTAACTCTTTTTCTGTAACAACTGGTTCCTTTCGCATTCCGTTTTCTTCTACGATTTCACCTGTATTACTGTCATCGGCCGAAGCTTCTTCCTGGGCCTCATCCTCTGTCGATTCCTGTGAAGAATCTGTGGCAGTAACTTCTTTTTGAGATTCGACTTTTTTCCCGTTATCTCCGCAGGCCCACAATCCGCAAGCCATTACTCCGGCCAACATCATTGCAACAATTTTCTTTTTCATTTTCATTCCTCGCTTTCCCCTCACATTGAGTAAACCCATTTATATAAGCGCCGTAGCGGTTATATATAAAAAAGAAGAATGTTATTGCTTTTTACTCATTTAACATATCGTAAAAAACATTTTCTGGTATTATTTCTATATCCTGACCAGATAATTTTAGTTTTTCAGCTTTCTTCTGTTTGTTACTCTTTCCATCTTTAATTGAAGAGCAAAAATCATTGTTTCCTAATATTAGATAATTTGTTTTTTTAGTAACTGAATCAGCAACACTACCACCTATGTTTACAACAATCTGCATAGCTTCACGGCGTAACATTTTTTCAAGAGAACCAGTGAATACGCATACTTTACCATAGAATGGACTATCAGGATTTTCTTCAAGTGATGTAGAGGTTATATCACCAGCGTGAAGGTATGTGCGTTTTCTATAAGTCTGCTTGGGGATAAGTTCATCAATTGAAGAATAAGTGTTAGTTATTTCGTCACGCATAGAAGCAAAACATTTAAAAGCCGCATGACAGTCAGAGAGGGATCTATGTGCAGTTTCATTTATAACACCATAACGTGAACAAAGATCAGTAAGTCGATGATGTGATTGTTCTTTGTGGAGGAGACGTGAAAGTCTCATAGTATCAATAAAATCATTTGAAAATATAGAGTTAAGAGATTTAGACATATTGTCATAGATAAAATTGACATCATAATTTGCATTGTGAGCAACTACAATATCAGATCCAACAAAAGTGCTAAATTTTTTAAAAACCTCAGTAATAGTTGGTGCGGATTTTAGCATGTCATTAGTAATACCTGTTAATTCAGTTATAAAGTCATCGACAGGAAACAACGGTTGAACCAAGGAAGAAAATTCATCCACTATTTCAAAATTTCTACATTTGAGAGCGGCAATTTCTATTATTTCATTCCATTGAGGAGACCATCCTGTTGTTTCTACATCAATTACCGTAAAATCCTTTGGTAATGCGATTAAACTATTTCCTTTGTATTCTCTATCCATATTTTCCTCACTTTCCCCTTACATTTAGAAAACCCATTTATATAAACGCAAAAGCAGTTATATCTAAAATTTTGCTCTTAATTCCACAACTCGTCCTAAGATACGGACAGGTTTTGTTTCTATTTCTTTTTTGTTAAAATACATCGGATCATATGCTGGATTGGTTGATATTAGAGCAATACCATCATCGTATTTTTTCAGTTTTTTACATGTGGCATCATCACCATTAACCATAGCGATAACAATATCATCGCTTTCAGCATCGTTCTGTTTCCGGACAATGACAACATCACCATCAGAAAACTTTGGTTCCATACTGTCGCCATGTATTTGCAATCCAAAGAATTCACCCGTCTTGGCCATTTCTTCAGAAATTTCTTCTGTATCTATCACATCCTCAATTGCTTCGATCGGAATGCCGGCGGCGACACGGCCAAGGACGTTGATAATAATTCCTTTACTGGATTTGGGTTTAAGAGGTTCCCAACCCATAAGAAATGCTGGAGTAACATTTCCAATTTTGGCAGCAGCTTCAATTTTATCGGATGGAATGTTTGTTATTATGTTATTTTCATATTTATACAGTGTTTGTTTTGAAACATTAATTTTGTCTGCAAACTCTACTTGGCTCATTTCAAGAGAAATCCTCAAAGATTTAATACGTTCGCCAACAGTCAATTATCTCAACCTCCTTTTGTATCAAATATTGAAGTAACTTAATCATAGCACAAAAATGTTATCATATCAACAAAAAATATCTTGGCAGGTTACGAAACAGTGCTATACTAAAAGTAACTTTAAAAGATACGGAGGTGGAAAAGTGATAAAAACAAATGAGCTTCGTGGAGTAATAGCGAAAAACGGGTATTCTCAAAAAGAAGTAGCCAAAATGATTGGTATTGCTCCTAAAACATTTTACCTAAAGATGAAAGAAGGAGTGTTTGGAAGTGATGAGATTCAGATTATGATTGATAAATTAAATATTGAAGATCCTATGAATATTTTTTTTGCTAAAGAGTAACTTAAAAGGATACTCTTGTTTAAAGAAGGTGTAAAACAAAATGACAGAAACAGACAAATTGAATATCGTTTGCTTTGTAATACTTATCGTAATTTCTATTATATGTCTTGTTATTGCAAAAAAAATGAAACTCCCGTGTTGGAAGTTTCAGATTGTATGGATCTTGTTTATGGATTTAATTGGGGTTTTTCTTTTAATATATCGCTTAAACTCCTAACGATCAGAGGATAGAGATTTTGTGCAATATCCCATTTATATGCAATAACAGCATTGTAGAATGTATCCAGTTCATCCCAAAAGTCAGTGGGAAGATACTGATATATGCAGTGATGTACCGAACAGAAATCCTTGATGGATTCTTCGTCTAAAAACGATAGGCAACGGCCGGCTTTCTCGAAGAATGTATTTATTGCTTTGAAACGATTCTGTTCGTAATTATCCAGAGCGGCTTGTTTAATATCAAGTTCCCGAAGTTTTAATTGATGTTTGTTTGTGATGAGTGCAGTAATTATAGGACCTGCAATTGTTCCGGTCACGGAGATGACAAGTGCTATCCATGCGGCAGTAGCATTCCAATCTATAGGCTGTATTTAAATCACGTCCTTTCTATTTTAGGGATAGTATAACAGATTTACAAGGAGGTGTGAAGTGAATAGATATCAAATGATAGAAGTAGTAAAAGAGTTATTGGAAGTGTTAAATAGGAAAAAAATTACTCCGAATGAGGCCCGTAGTATTGGAGAAATATTCAAAGAAAGTATAGAAGAGTGCAATAAACGCGGAGTACAGGACTATATGAGTACAGGAGAATTTCATGGGGATCCACCAAAAGCATGAAAGAATCCCCTGAAAAATCATGAATGTAAAACAGCCTTTATGGAATCAGGGAGTAGCAAATCTGAAATCTCCATAATTGTAGCAATAGATTTCAGACCAGTTTTGTCGCAGATATCATGAATCTTATTCCAGGTATCTTCAGGACGAATAGAATCAAGAAATTGGTGTCCCTGATATGTGAGACGTGTTACTGCAATGGAATAAATATTTCCAGAGACATAATTAATGCTTGCTTTTATAAAATTGGCCTCATTTAAGATTACTATCGTGTAAGCAATTTGTGGTTGAGAATACTTAAGCATTTTGGATGATTGAGAAATTTCTTCTAAGCTTTGTGGAATAAATTCCAAATTATCATTTAAAACGAGCCAGTCTTCCAATGTTAATAGTGTATCTCGAATACAATTCAGATCAAGTTTCAAAGTAATACTCCTTTCATAATTTGATAATCAAATTATAACAAAGACAAAAGTAATGGTAAAGATAAGGGGGTGAGAACGTGTATATACAGGAAGCTGCAGAAAAAGCAGTTAGAGAAAATAAAATGATGTTTCGAAAAAATGGAATGCAGATATACGGAAAAATCATAATCGGAATACTTCCGACAGACTCATATGCCACATGCCTTATTGCAAAGTTAAAAGAGGGTAAGGTTGTAGATATAATGTGTCACTGGAATCCAACGAGTAATGATCTGATGGCAGATGATTGGGAATTGGTGGACCGACCACCCCAGAAAGAGTGGCCGGAAGATAAACTAAATCGATTTGAAATATTCAATACATAAAGGGAGTAAGACGATATCGTATATCTGCATACTCAATACTCGGCATGGCGGTGCCTGTATTTCAAGTATAGAAGATGCAGAAGGAAAAGACAAGGAAAGAACAGGTGTGAAGAAACACGGACAATCAGGAGTGCATAGAGTTTAAAGAGGTGATGATATGGATATGGAAAAAATCATTGAAGTATTGATCAGCCTTCTTGAAGAACAGGAGGGTGTAGAAATTAAGTACGAAGTCGAGAAAACCGCGTAAAGCGGTGAAACAGATGGACAAGCAACAAGGAGAGTGATCAGAATGACGTTAAAAGAGATGAACAGATACCTGAGCCTGGTCAACAGGCTGATGTGGATCATGGATCATTCTGGAGTCAGCTGGAAACCGGAATATGCTGAGGAAGCGGAGCAGATCCGGAAGGAATTAAAAGAGCTTAGGCCGATCATAGAAGAGGCCCGTAGAGCAAAAGGAGGTGAGGAAACATGCACAGGAGAAAATTAAGAAAATACGCAATCCTAAAAGACATTTTCGGACTGCTTGGTGGCACGGCGCTACTGGTTCTGATCGCAACAACAGGCGGATACTGCAACGGATCCATGACGTTCGCCATGTTCGCGCTGTGGACAGTAATCTCCGGAGAAGCAATGGCAATCTGCTATATGGCGTACCGCTGTGTCCAGTGCCGGGAGCACAGGTATCTCCGGATCCGGGAACTGAAAAAAAGAAAGCAGCAGGAAATGAAAAAGAGTGCATAGGGACGGCAATCCACATATGCACTCACAAAAATAACCAACTTTATTATGACAGATTTAAAGAGAAAAATCAAATTAGAAAAAAAGAAGCCCGAAGAGCCGATTCTCTGGGTCATCAGGTATGACAATGGAGACATCGGGTGCCTGTATGCCGCAAGAGAAGCAGAGAAGAAGGGAAGTGATTACGTCATTGTTTGAAGAGAAAAACCATCCATATCGTATTTATGATTTCCCGAATGAAAAAGCATGGCTTTCGGGGAGAATGAACGGGATCGGTGGAAGCGATGCAAGTGCTGTTGTGGGAATGAATCCATATAAAAGTAATATCGATCTATTTGAAGAGAAGATCGGGCGGCGGATCCCAGAAGATATTTCGGATAAGCCCTGCGTGATTTACGGCAAACTTGCAGAAGAGCCCATCCGGCAGCTGTTCAAGTTGGATTATCC
The DNA here is from genome assembly GCF_027924685.1 of Sellimonas catena. Classification (NCBI taxonomy): domain Bacteria; kingdom Bacillati; phylum Bacillota; class Clostridia; order Lachnospirales; family Lachnospiraceae; genus Sellimonas; species Sellimonas catena. The sequence goes on along the minus strand of NZ_BSBO01000050.1, from coordinate 8,612 downwards.
GGAATATCAAGTAGAACACCATGAATTTCGGATTCTACAGAATATCCAGTATCCATTCATGCAGGCATCCCTGGATGGTGAGCTGACTGATCAGACAGGCCGAAAAGGTATCCTGGAAATTAAGACAACCAATATCCTTCAGTCGATGCAGCGGGAGAAATGGAATGACCGGATTCCGGATAACTACTATATACAGATTCTACATTACCTGCTTGTGACAGGTTATGAGTTTGTAGTGCTCTGTGCTCATCTGAATACGGATTGGGGTGGAGAAAAACGCACAACAGCAAAGCACTATTTTATCGAGCGGGCTGAAGTGCAGGAAGATCTGGAAATGTTACTTCGGGAAGAAGAGAAATTTTGGAAGTATGTGGAGAGCGGGAGAAAACCGCCGTTGATACTTCCGGAGATATAGGAGGAAACGATGGAATTAAAAATTGTGAGCCCTCAGGAGGGTGGATTTGTAAAGGAAATCAAGTGGAACAACGAGGAATTAAAGGCAGAAATCGCCGAAAAGATGCAGGAATACAAGAGCCTGGTATTTACGGAAGAGACGATGAAGGATGCAAAGGCGGATCGTGCAAAGCTGAACAAGCTGAAAACTGCGTTTGAGGATGAACGGAAAAGAATTAAAAAGCTCTGCATGGAACCGTATGAGACATTCGAAAAGCAGGTTAAAGAAGTGATCGCTTTGATTGAGGAACCGATCCGGCTGATTGACCAGCAGATCAAGGAAGTTGAGGAGCGAAAAAAGCTGGAGAAAAAGGGACAGATTTTGGAATATTACGAAGAACATATTGGAGCGCTGAAAGGAGTCCTGCCATTCGAGAAGCTTTTTAAACAGGAATACCTGAATGCAAGTAAATCCATGAAGAGCATTACGGAGGAGATGTCAGGAGCTATTCAGCGGGTCAATAACGATCTGGATACGATTGAAGGATTTGGAAGCAAATATGAACTTCAGATTAAAGATGTTTATCTGAGAACCCTGGATCTTTCCTCAGCAATGCAGGAAAAAGCAAGGCTTGAAGAGGTAGAACGGCGCCTAGCGGAGAAAAAAGAGGAAGAACGAAAGGCACAGGAAATTGCTGCAAAGGCAGCAGCATCGAAACAGAGCGAGGAGCGTTCTGAATCTGAGAAGATAGAGGAAACGAGAGCTGCAGAACAGAAGGTAGAAGAAAAGGAACCGCAGACAAGTCCGGAGCCGCAGCTGTTTCAGATGGACTTCCGGATCTGGGGAACCAGAGAGCAGATCATGGGTCTGCGGCAGTATCTGATTGATCACAATATTAGATTTGGAAAGGTGGAATAGGAAATGGCAGTACAGAACAGTCTGGCAGGCAGACATCAAAAAATGGGCTTAACCGCATATTTAACACAGGATGCGGTTAAGAAACAGATCAACAGCGTAGTTGGAGGAAAAAACGGGACAAGATTCATTTCCAGTATTGTATCCGCAGTGCAGACGACACCGGCACTTCAGGAGTGTACCAATCCGAGTATCTTGTCAGCAGCGCTTCTTGGAGAGGCATTGAACCTGTCCCCTTCCCCACATCTGGGGCAGTTCTATATGGTGCCTTTTGATAACAAGAAGAAGGGAGTAAAAGAAGCTCAGTTTCAGCTTGGGTATAAAGGATACATCCAGCTTGCAGAGCGGTCCGGATATTACAAAAAACTGAATGTACTGGCTATTAAGGAAGGAGAACTGCTTCGTTACGATCCTCTGAATGAGGAAATTGAAGTGGAACTGATTGAAGATGACATTTTAAGGGAAGAAACACCGGCAATGGGATATTATGCCATGTTTGAATATGAGAATGGTTTCCGGAAGGCAATGTACTGGTCAAAAAAGAAGATGCTGGCTCATGCTGAGAAATACTCTCCGGCCTTCAGTAGAAACGGCGGAGGAAAATCTCTGGAACTTCTGGAACAGGGTAAGATCCCGGAAAAAGAGCTTTGGAAATATTCGTCTTTCTGGTTTAAGGATTTTGACGGCATGGCAATGAAAACCATGCTCCGTCAGTTGATCAGCAAGTGGGGCATTATGAGTATTGATCTTCAGACTGCTGTGACTAAAGACATGGCCGTGATCCATGAAGACGGCAGCGCAGAGTATGTAGAAAATGACATGGAAGATCAGCCGGAAGTAGTAGCAGAGCAGGAGCTCAAGGAAGCACCGAAGCAGACAAAAGAACCGGATCGGACGTCAGAAGAGCCAGACGGGCAGATGAGTATGGAGGAAGCGTTCTTCGCTGAATCATAAATTTTTGAGTTAAAGAAAGGAGAGCAAGACAATGAAACACATTAACATCGAACAGTTCTCAAACGGAGAACTGACACAGCAGATTAACCGGGAGTTGGAGGCTGTTGCAAGAAATATTGCTGATCCGAATACGGACGCAAAGGCTACAAGAAAAATTACAGTATCTATTGTTATGAAGCCGAATGAAAAAAGAGACTTTATTACAACCAGCATTACAACAAAATCTACCCTGGCTCCTACCCTTGGAGCAGTAACAGCATTGTGTGTAGGGAAAGATTTAAAGACTGGAGATGTGGATGTGGCCGAAGTCGGAAATCAGATTCCTGGTCAGATGTCAATTCAGGATGTAGAAGCATCCAGAGCAGAAATGGATGAAGTAGACGGGAAAACAGTGAATTTGGAAACCGGAGAGATTGTGGAAACAGATGGAAAAGTAGTGGATTTAAGAGCAGCAAGAGAAGCATAAGGAGGTAAATGTTGATGTTTGAAGGATTAAAAGAAGCATTACAGTATGTGAATGAACTGAAAGAAGCAAGTATGCAGCCGATTGTGACAGAAATTGCAGGGAAAACCTACTGCGATAAGAATCTCAGACGGTATGGAGAAGAGGATCTGGCGGAGCCGATCCACGTGAATACTCTGTCAGCAATGGTGGACTACATTACCGGAAAGAAGGAAGAACTTCGGGAAAACATGATCTTACATATTACCAGCCCGAAAGAGGTCAGGCTTTACTCCGGACTGTTGGAGGAACGCAGGAGGGAAACGCTCTTTGTATGCAATGCTATTGTGAATGAATTTCAGTTTGACAAGTACTACGATCAGGAGCGTTTTCTGATCGAGCTCCAAGCCAATTTTGCAGTCAATGACGATCTGCAGACCATTATGCAGGTGGCTGGAAATATTCAGGCCGGTACGACTGCATCCTACTCAGATGATGGAGTTTCTCAGAAGACTACGATTAAAACAGGGGTGCAGCGCGTAGATGTGCAGGTTCCAAATCCGGTAAAGCTGATCCCGTATCGTACTTTTGGCGAGGTAGAGCAGCCATCCAGCTTATACGTTTTCCGTGTCCGTGATGACGGAAATGGGGCTCCAGCGTTTAAATTGGTAGAAGCAGATAATGGACTCTGGAAACATGCAGCTATGCTGAAAATTAAAGATTACTTTGAATATGAACTTGCGGATGTAATGAAAGAAAGAAATATCACAATCATCGCTTAAACCCAGGCATCTCCAAAGGGATGAATATATATCACACGTAACTTGATGACAATGCATTCCGCCCGTCTTATTTACTCAGCTGGCGGGCGGAGAAAGGAGCAATATGAAACGAGTGTATTTTACGGTTCCCGGAAAACCACAGGGCAAGGCGAGAGCAAGGACATTTTATAATGCGGCTGTTGGAAAGCATGTGTCAACGACTCCGGATAACACAGTATTATATGAGAATCTGATCAAAGACCGATATTTGCAGCAGGCAGGCGGAATTTATCTTGAAAGGGGGATCCCGGTTTCCATCCGGATTGTGGCAAAATTCCTTCCGCCTAAAAGTATATCTAAGAAAAAGCATGCTGAAATGCTGTGCGGCTCACTCAAGCCGCTGAAAAAGCCAGATGTGGATAATATCGTAAAGGTCGTATCGGATGCCTTAAATGGCGTTGCTTATCACGATGATACGCAGATTGTAAGCGTTTCAGCGAAAAAAGTTTATGCGGCCTCAGAAGGGCTCGATGTCATTGTGGAGGAATATAACGGATAAGGAAAGAAGGTGCAGAAGCATTGGCAAGACCGAAAAAGAGCGGCCTGTCTTACTTTTCTTTGGATACAGATTTTTTTGAGGATCATAAGATCAAAATTTTAAAAGCCCGATATGGGAATGATGGAATGGTCTTATACATCTACCTGCTGTGTGGGATCTACAAGCAGGGCTTTTACATGCAGGTAGATGAAGATTTTGAATATATTTTATCGGACGATCTTGGAATGGATCAGAATAAGGCGAAGCAGGTCTTGAACTTCTTGCTGTCACGGTCACTGTTTGATAACACACTTTTTCAGTCGGACAAGGTCTTGACCTCTGCCGGGATACAGAGGAGATTCCAACTTGCTGTAAAAGAGAGAGCAAGGAAGAATCCCATAAATGTAGGAAGGTACTGGCTTTTAAGTAAAGAAGAAACAGAACCTTTTATTAAGTGTACCCTTTTTGACAGTTATTCCGGAAATGCTTATGGTTATTCCGGGAAAAACGAACAAAATTCCACGGGAAAATCCCTAAAGAAAAGTAAAGTAAATTATATATATGATATTACGTTCCCACCAGAGCTGGAAAGAGCCTTAGATCTATATTTCCTTGTTCGTGAACAGAATTATGGTCCGATCTCTGATATCCAGAAGCAGTCTTTAATTGATGAGCTGAAGAGCATAGGATCAAACACAACGGAGCTGATCGCAATCGTCAAGAAGGCGACGTCTGGAGGATACAAGACCTTTTATCCGACAAAAGGAAAGCAATCTGGTAACGGTAAAAAGGCAGCGTCAAAAACCAGATTCAGCAACTTTGAAGAACGTGACTACAATATGAACGATTTGGAGAGACAGCTGCTGGAGAAAGGATAGGTGTAAACGAATGAAAATAAAAATCAGCAGGGATAAGCTGCAAAAGATTTTGATTGATAATCAGGACTCAATGATTGGCTTGTCGAAAAAGCTAGGAAAGAATGATGGATATATCTCTCAGGTATTTACAAGATACGGTGGAGAGATCGAAGACACGATCGCAAACCTGATCTGCCTGTTATACGACATCCAATTGGACGAAATCAAGCCGGATCTTGTCCATAAAAATGACACGCAGAAAGCATTTGCGATTTTACGAGAAGAAAACAAAAAGAACACGGAAAAAAATATGGCACTGCAAGAGGACATCATGCATCTTCTGGAAAAAATCCTTACAAAAATAAATGCCAATACATTGCAGATCGAACGGATTAAGCAGGCGGCAATCGTTTCGCACACCGATCCAGTCCATGAAGCCAAGGTCTTTTTGAAAGCCATGCTAGAAAACGGGAGAATGAATGCCATGACGATCCAGACAAAAGCGGAGATGGCAGGAATCACTCTTGCGAATCTTACAAAAGCAAAACAAGAATTGGGCGTACAAACAGACATGACTGGAAGTGGCAGAAATCAAAAGGTGTTTTGGTATTTGTAAATCAGATCGGAAGGAGAAAGCATGAGCTGGGTAGATAAAGCGCATAAGAAATACCAGGTTGAGAAGTTAGTAAAAGAGGTGCTGCGGAATCCAGAATACAAAAAAATGCAGCAGCAGGAAGATTTAAAATGCTTCTCGTGCATGGCGCTGATCTCAGTAGATTTTATGATGCGAAAGCACAATTACGGAAAGAAGAGAATCAAAGAGTATGTAGACTTTCTGGAAAAGTGCATGGGATACGTCATGGAAGATGAAGAATACTTTAAGCTGCTGAATGAGGAGACTGAAAGAGACACTGGAATCAATGTACTGGATCAGCTTGGAATACAGGTGAAATGATTTGAAAGAAAGGAGCCAGCCTCCGGCCGGGGCAAGGGTATACCGGGCTTCTTGAGAAAAATGGCAAAGAAAGAAGTTTATAGAAGTAGAGTTTATACAGAGAGACCAGACTATGCAGATTTTGATGCACCGGCAAAATTTACAGCTATTCAAAGCATTATTGCGAAACATTTATACGCACATCCGAACGCTATATGTTCGTATTCTGGTGGATCAGACAGCGATATCATGGTGCATTTGATTGAGAGAACAAGAAAGTTATTTGGTTTCCCGCCGATTAAGTATGTATTTTTTAATACCGGACTGGAAATGAAAGCGATAAAAGACCATGTGAAATATACATCCGAAAAGTATGGAATAGAAATTGAAGAGGTCAGACCGAAAATCGGGATTGTACAAGCGAGCAGAAAATATGGGATCCCGTTTGTTTCTAAAATAATGTCGGCTGGACTTGAGGGATGGCAGAAAAAAGGAATTCCTCTTTCCATAGCTGAAGAGTACGAAAATGCAGAGGATAAAGCCGCAAAGCGAAAAGAACTGAAAGAACGCTATCCTGGCTGTGAGACAACAATAAACTTTTTGTGCTGCTGTAACTCGGCAGGGGAACCGAGGCCGAATATTCAGCTTGTAATTAATTCATCAAAATATATGAGGGACTTTATCGGAGAATATCCTCCGGACTTTAAAATCAGTGCAAGGTGTTGCGATTATTGCAAAAAGCAGGTTGCTCATAGAGTTCAGAAAGATTATGACATGATAATTACAGGGGAAAGGCGAGATGAAGGCGGAATGAGATCGGTTCCAAGGAAGGATAGTTCTGCTATGTGCTTTACGGAAACGTCTGACGGAAAGTACAGACTGCGCCCGTTGTATTATGTGAGTGATTCAGATAAGCAATGGTATAAAGAATTCTACGGAATTAAGTACTCGGATGCTTATGAAGTTTATGGACTGACAAGAACAGGATGCTGTGGCTGTCCGATATCCTATAAAGCTGTTGAGGATTTGAAGAAGATCAGGCCCTATGAGCCAAATGTCGTAAAAGCGGCATGGAACATCTTCGGAAAAAGCTACGAATACCGGAAGAAGTACAATGAATACAAGGAAGAGCGTAAACGGAAAGAGGAAGAAGAAAAAGAGATAGACGGTCAAATGTCCATCTATGACTTTCCAGAGATGATGCCGTAAGGAGAAGTGCACATTGAGAATTGAATATTGATGGTTGGAGTGATATAATATTTCCACTACAAAAGAAGAGGTGAAATAAAAATGCCAAACTATATTTGGGCTTTAATTGTAGCGAAATCAGTCCAGGAAAGTAAAGTATTTATTAGCGGAATGAATGCAAAAGATTGGTTTACGATATTAATTCCGGCTTCAGTAACGTTACTTGGTTTTGTTATCACATATTTTTCTTTAAGAAAAAGTTTTAAAGATGAGATTAGAAAGCAGAAGTCCAATATCGCTTTGGAAAAAATGTCAACTGTACCATTTGAAACTCTTGAGCTGTATGAGACAATGCTGGCACCAGTGAAAATTCAGAAGCAGATTGATGAGATCGAAAAAAAGAAAGGATTATCAAGAATTGATCGTGAAAATATTACAAAATTGAATCAGCAGAAAATAGAAGCTCAACAATCTTCGATGGATAAGATGACAAAATTGTTAAATACAATTTACGCATATGGAAGTGTAAATGCAATTAAAATTGTAGCGTCAATGCAAAAGTTAAATTATAGTTTAAAGCCGGATTCTACTGACGAAGAAAGATGGATTATAATGGCTCATATGATTTTACTTTCATCCCAGGTAAAAAAGGATGTGACAAATATTACTGTAAATCCTCAAAAATGGTTTGAAATGAAAATTACTGATTATGAAACAAATAGAGAAATCTTTGATCCGGTAGTTAACAAAGTGGTTAAAGAGTTAGGATTAGATGAAAAATTTAAAATATTATAAACGATGCCAACCATCAATATTCGGTGGTTGGTTTTTTATTGCCCAAAAACAGTGGAATATTATGCATGATTGCGACTTTACGATTTCATACACGTCCGGAAAGCACATCGTGAAGCGAACAAAACAAACGAAAGGAGATACGCATGGAGAGATTAACGATACCTGATGAAAAAATAGAAGGCGGAGTGAGAAGAACTGTAATAGATTTGAGGGAAGTGAAAAAGAATGCTATGACAATTTATTGGGCCTTGAAAAAATATGAGGACACCGGCCTCGATCCGGATCAGATCGTGGAGCTGAAAGAGCGGGATACGGCGAAAGCGCCGGAGCCTGCGCCGCTTGGTATGGAAGGAATGGTGTGTCCGACTTGTGGATGCAAGGCAGTTCCGTGGGCGAAATTTTGCGATGAGTGTGGACAGAGATTTGTGGAGGACTGACATGCAGGAATTAGAGAAAATTTTGGAAGAGATAGATCAGGAAAAGTTAAAGCATTGGGATTCATCGGAACGACTTGAAACAGATAAACTTATTGGATGGTGTTTTGACAGATGCATAGAGATCATCCGCAAGCACATGAATGGCGGTTGGATTCCGAGCAAGAAGCATTTGCCGAAGCCACAGAACAAACCAGAAGATCATTATCCTGAGTGGAGGGCGAAATTCCTGAACAAGTTTGATAGGAGGGAGTGAGTAGATAACAAATGAAAGTAAGTAGGTAATCATCCGTACCTTGACAAAACAAAAAATCCCCCGGCACTTACCAGGGGAAAATCTGTCTCTTACTTTTTAAGTTTGCTGTGACAATCAGCTGGCAGGCTGGTGGACCAGGGAAGC
>NZ_BSBO01000049.1:0-14943 GCF_027924685.1 Sellimonas catena | reverse complement strand
CAAGTTTTACTGCCTGTACTTTGTATTCATGGTCATATTTACGTGCCACTTTGAATGCCTCCTTATTCTCTTGGTTTTATTATGAAATCCTTGAGAATAAGCTGTCAACTTTTTTTATACCACACCACAACCTACGCTTTGTCGTGCCAAACAGAAATGAAAGTAATAAGAGCAGATGGAAAACGTGTCGGTTTTGGGAACGCTTTTTAGGGGCTGTGGAAGTCTTAAAACTGCAAGTACCGAAACTACATAATTCTCTTGAGGAAACACAGCAATGGCTCACAGAGGGTGGCGTGATTTCCGCTGTGAAAAGTTTTTACTTCTTGGAAGAACATGACGCATTAGGTGGACTGGAAAAAGTGGGAACTATGCTTGATAAGGCAAGATACAGCAATTCCCTTTCCAGCAAACTAACCGCCCACTTACAGAGGATAGACCGCACCGACCTTATCCCCTATATCCAGTATGACACGAAACATGGGAAAGGGGGTATCTGATGAATAACAACGATATTCCTGTATGGGAAAAATACACCCTTACCATTGAAGAAGCGTCAAAGTATTTCCGTATCGGAGAAAACAAGTTAAGACGCTTGGCAGAGGAAAACAAGGACGCTGGCTGGCTCATTATGAATGGCAACCGCATACAGATTAAACGCCGACAGTTTGAAAAGGTCATTGACAAATTGGACGCAATCTAATGCAAATGAGCCTTGTATGTGTTATGATAAACACAAGTCATATCAAGGCTCTTTCCAATAAGGAAAGGAGCAGACACCATGAAAGAAAAAAGACGGGATAGCAAAGGACGTATCTTGCATACTGGAGAGAGCCAACGAACAGACGGAAAATACTTATATAAATATGTGGACGCATTTGGAAACACAAAATATGTGTATGCTTGGAGATTGACACCCACAGACCCGACACCAAAGGGAAAACGGGAAAAACCCTCACTTCGTGAACTGGAACAGCAGATAAGACGGGATATTGAGGACGGTATCGACAGCACAGGCAAGAAAATGACGCTTTGCCAACTCTACGCCAAACAGAACGCACAGAGGGCAAACGTGAAGAAAAGCACACAGAAACAACGGGAACAGCTCATGCGGTTATTGAAAGAGGACAAGTTAGGTGCTAGGAGCATTGATACGATAAAACCCTCTGACGCTAAGGAATGGGCGTTACGCATGAAAGACAAAGGCTTTTCCTATAACACCATTAACAACCATAAACGCTCGTTAAAAGCGTCATTCTATATCGCCATACAAGACGATTGTGTAAGGAAAAACCCTTTTGATTTCAAGTTGAGTGAAGTCCTAGAAAATGATACCAAAGAGAAAGTCGCATTGACAGAGGAACAGGAACTAGCCCTACTCTCATTCATCAAGACGGACAATGTGTATCACAAGTATTATGATGATGTGCTGATACTGTTAAAGACAGGACTTCGTATCTCGGAACTGTGCGGACTGACAATCATGGACGTTGATTTTATCCATGAGGTTGTAGTTATCGACCACCAGTTACTAAAGAGCAAGGAACAAGGTTATTATATTGAAACGCCTAAGACAAAAAGCGGAACAAGGCAAGTGCCATTAAGCAAGGAAACGATACAAGCATTTCAACGGGTTATGAAGAAACGCCCAAAGGCAGAACCATTTGTGATAGATGGACGGGGCAACTTCCTATTTGTCAATCAGAAAGGCAAGCCCAAAGTTGCGATTGATTACAATATGCTTTTTGTCCGTATGGTAAAGAAATACAACAAGCACCATAAGGATAACCCTTTGCCACATATCACACCGCATACGCTACGCCATACATTCTGCACAAGATTGGCAAGCAAGAACATGAACCCGAAAGATTTACAGTATATCATGGGACATTCAAATATCAGTATCACAATGAACTGGTATGCTCATGCGTCCATAGATACTGCAAAATCAGAGGTTCAGCGTTTAATCGCATAGAAGTATTTACCACGATTTTAACCACGCTTGATAGCGAAAATATAAGAAGATAGACCTAGATATGTGAGGTTTACCACAAAAGCAAAATGCCCGTAGAGCCGATAAAATAAGGCTTTGCGGACATTTAAGAAGATATAAAAAGATAGTTAAAAAGATATATATAATTTTATATAATTCATATATACGGTATTAATAATAGTAGTAAAAATAATGCCGCTATTACAGTACAAATTAATCCGGACTGTAAAGATCTGCTGTGCTTTGAATTGTTAGATGAACACATGAAACGAAGCGAGATAATAAACTATTTCTACTCCGCAGAAATTACACCCAACGAAACATGTTTTCACAGTATTAATTTAAAAATTATATCGCACAAAGCTCAATTGGAACTACCGCAATTAATTGTGAATATTGAACAAGGGGGCTATACCAAAGAAAAAAAGTTGGGAGGGCTAAATTTTCACTGCGACCTGCTACACAGGTCAGTGTTTCTTGACTCTTTTTATCAAAATATTCTTTATGTATTGGAACAGAAAATACTTAATCAAAATGTATTATCTGGCATTCTGTTAATAGGGAGCAGTGGAACCGGAAAGACAAGAACTCTTGAAGAAACGCTTTCACTCTTGGTTAAATACAATTATCGGGTATTAAATTTTATCGGAGTAGAACATGATTCTGGGAAAAACATTTTAAAAGAAATTATTTATATTTTGTTTGAAGTGAGTGAAGAATTGATTATGCAATCCTTTACCATTAAGGATGCATCGGATTCCCTTTCGGATATTTTTGAAATGCTGTATAAAATGAATCAAAATAAGATTAGTTCTGTGGATATAACGGATCAGTATGGAGAATTAATATTTGAACGTATGATTCAGGGGAAATATGCGCTTATCATTGACAATATTCAGTATTTTGATTATCCTCTTTTGCATTTTTTAGAAAAATTAATTATATATGTGAAAAACTGTGGAAGAGGAAACTCACTATTTTTGGCTTTCAGTATCAATACGGACTATGCTTCTGAAAATACAGATATCACAAAAATTAAATTTTTATTTCAGCAGCTGCAAAATACCAATGTCTGTAGAATGGCCACATGGTTTTTGGATGGTTTTCATAGTCCGGGAAGTGCTTTGGAATTCATCAAACAATTGCTGGGAATTAATAATGCTAATTATGATGCCCTCTTTCAGAAAATTCTCGATAAAACATCGTTGCTTCCTTTTTATATTGAGTGTATTGTTGAAGTTTTTCGTAATTTCAAATCCGTTACTTTTTCAGAGTCACGTTGCATAATCCAAAATCCTGTGCTTTTCGAAGATGAATTAACAAATTTGCCAGACAGTGTAGAAGGAAATATTGAAAGACGATGGCAGTTCTTTATCCAACACCATCCAAATGAAGACAATTATATTAACTTGCTCTCAATAGTTCATATTTTTGGAGAGTGTGATAAAGATTTACTGATGAGTCTGAGATTAAATACTGCATTATTAAAGGATCTTTGTAAATATCATATCTTAAAACGGGAAGAAACAGTCAATACCGACAAATATACCTTTATTCATGATCTGATGGAGAAATTCTTTTGCGAATACATTTCAGATTTTGATAATATAGCCTATGAATATTTAACAAAGACAGGTTATAAACATTTAAAAAACTTTTATCCGATAGTATATAATCTCTGTATTTTGTATTCAAAAAATTATACGACTGAGGAACTGGTCACGATCATACAAGCAGGTATACATATAGAAATTCCATACAAGATATTTTATAGTTATTACAAGAATTGTATGAAAGCAATATTGGAAAGTTATGAAAGTTTTATATGTAAAAATGAATGGTATGATTTGGTGTATTTTATTGCAAAGCAACTGAAACTTCGTATAGGAAACAAAGCTGCATACGATATGATAAGCAAACTGTTCGGTACATTAGAAAACGGAAATTTTGAAGACAGGTATTACTATAACCGTTTTGGAGAATTATTATTTTTTTATGGCGAAATAAATCAACAGCTTACCTATTACCAAGATGTTATTTCTTTATACTTAAAGTATCTCGATCGCTATAAAATTCTGGAAAAATCCAACTCCACGGAAGAAATACGCAGTAACATTACCTTTATTTACAATCGTTTGTCGGTTGCTTACAAACATTTTCCGGATTGTGTCAGACATCAAAAACATCTGCACTATATCAATTTGTCGCTGTATATGTCCCGCACTCTGAAAAACCGGCAGTTTTTAGCCGAAAACTGCTATGATAAGGGAAGTTATTATTATTGTCATATCAAATATAAAAAGAGAGTTCTTGACTACTGGGAGTCCTGTTGTAATTTGGTGAAAAAATACCACATTAAAGTGATGACACTTCACTATATCGAGCATAGGATTCAAATGGCGTTGATTCGTCAACAGACAGATGAGATCCCTCAATTACTTGACAAAGGTTTTGATTATATCGAACATGGCAAATATAATGAACAGGCTATCTATTTCAAACGTTTTTTTTATTATGCTAAAGCAATCTATTATTTGCTGAAAAGAACAGACTATGAAATCGTTCATAATTCATTGCAGCATGCAGAAGAAGCTCTGCTAATGCTTGGAAAGAATAACATGACCTATATTAATTACCTGCGCGGGAAATTATATGCATGCCTTAATGATTCGGAGCATACATATGAATTTTATAAAGAAGCTTATCTGCAGGCATTTGACCTGACTATATTACATAAGGATACATTTATTGATCTTTTGACAGAAGATATGTTGATAAAATTCCGTGAATTAAATATAGACCAAAAGAATTTTCCAATTAACTATTTAAAAAAGGAGAATCATTGTCTTATGGCAAAACGTTTATTTTCGATGGACAAAAAACAATTTTTAATATTTAGGAATAATTACAGGGCCAAATCTATCATACAATCATTAGACGGAAAGGAAAATTACCCAAATATATAATAAATATTAGGGCTTCCTGCATAGAAATTCATGTGCAAGAAGCCCTGAAACTAATACAATTTTTGAATGTCTTGAAAAGATAGAATATTCCCGTGAAAGTCAACAGCAATATCTCTGGAAGTATCTCTTAAATGAACCCAGATTTTATTATCCCTTAAACTTTTTAACTGGTCAACAAAATAAATTACAGGTGCGGTATGCTTAATAAAGCTTAGGGGAATGTAATCATACAACTGTAGTTGTTTCATCCAGCGTTCATAAGGATTAAACGAATAAATATCATAGTATTCAATAGATAATGCATTTTTAATCGTTTCATAGTACCAATTGTTACTGAAAAAACTGGAAATATTAATCATTGTGTATTGAGGAAGTATTTCATGATCGGATCGATACATTTCTCCCACTTTATGTATCCATTCATCCATATCAATTTCAATTTTATAGTAGTTTTTCCCGTAAAACATAGAACGGGCATCAGCGGCCAGATAGGAATATCTGCTGATTTTTGTATTGCGGGAAGATGTATTTCCTTTGTGATAAACTCTGGAATCTGCGACGACCCACGTTTCCAGCCCTATTTCTTTTAATTTAATTACATAATCGCAATCACAGCATAAATACGACATAGAAACATCCATCCCACCAACCTTTTGATAGTTGTGTTTTGTTGTCATTAACACTGCACTGCATACAGATTGAACTTTACGATCAAAAGCAGCATACCGATGATCAGCCGGCAACCCCAGTGTGGGGTGATTGATGTTGTATGGAGAAAATGCAACCCCAAAATCCTGAATGGTGTTGTCTGACGGATTGATTAATTTTGAACTGACAGCTCCAATTAAGCGGCTGGAAGTCAATTTCGCAAATAGCGGTTCATACCAGTGGGGAAGGTAAAACAAATCCTCGTCACACAATGTGACAATATCCCCATGGCATGCATTAACCCCCATATTAACAGCATTAGCATATAAAATATCATCATTTACTTTGATTATAGTATATTTTGATTCCGGAAGATCTAACTCCAACTCGTTCTTATCTTTATTATTGGCAACGATAATAATTTCTTTTTTTATGTCTGAAGGCAATGTTTGTTCTAAAAGCCTAAGATTCAGATACAACAATTCACGGTTAGAGTGATAGGGAATCACAAAACTATGTAAGCATTCATTTATCTTCATTTCGTATACCAGGACTTTAATATTCCTTTTCCTTTCATAATATTCAACGATTCTTCATAGTGATTATTAAAATAATTCTTTTGCTTAATCCAATTTGTAAATTTCAGAAGTCCTTCTTCTAAAGATAATTGCGGTTCATATCCAAGTATATGTTTAATTTTATTTATATCCGCATAGTTATGCCGAATGTCTCCAGAGCGATACAGATGATTAATATGATAGTTAGGATGTTTATCATAATAAGAATAGAGGAGTTTCGACAATTCTAATAATGTTGTGCTATGTCCGGTTCCAACATTAAAAATTGTATTGGCAGTATTATTTTCAACTGCAAGTAAAACCGCCCTTACAACATCTTCTACATGAACAAAATCTCTGGATTCCTGTCCGTCTTCAAAGATTTCAATAGGTTTTTCTGACATAATATTCGATGAAAAGATGGATAGAATACCTGTATATGGGTTGATAAGAGATTGACCTTCACCATAAACATTCTGAAATCTTAGAATGGTATAAGGAATATCCATTTCTTTACATATTGTGCGAAGATATAATTCTTGCGTAATCTTTGTTGCTCCATAGATAGATTGTGGTTTTAACTCAGATTCCTCACAGGTTGCCGTCTGTTTTAAAAATCCATTGCATTTGGGACAACGAGGATCATAAATATGCTGTTTTAAGTCTTCTACACAGCGACCGTTTGGATATACTATTCCACATTTCGGGCAAATATATTTACCTTCTCCATAAACAGCCCTGGACGAAGCGAGAACAATTTTGTTTACATTTGTATGTAGATTGAAGATTGCTTGTAAAAGATTTGCAATACCGTCGATATTGCTCTTCGTACATTTGGTAATCTCGTACATAGATTGACCGGTTGCTGTATCAGATGCCAGATGTATAATGATATCTTGATTTTGAACAGCTTGCTCACATGTGTGATAATCAGAGATATCTCCCAGAATAAAAGAAACATGTGGACTAACAGATTGATCTAATTTTGCATTAGGCCCATGAACCTGAGGATCTAAGTTATCAAGTATTGTAATCTGGTAATTCATCTCTAAAAGTTTTTTGACTAGATGGATACCGATAAATCCGGCTCCACCCGTTACCAATACACGTTTCATCGACACCTCCATTTTTAAATCAATAAGGATAACTGCTAATTATCTTTTCTTTACAATTCCGGGAAGTGAATGAAGTGTAATTTTATGATAAACTACAGAAAAAAGTATGGAGGATTAGAAGATGAATTACACTCAACAGATAAAAAAATATCTGGAATATTGCAAATTCAGAAAAGAATTAGACGAGAAGACATTAAAAGCATATCGAATTGACTTAAAACAGTTTTTTGGATTTGTACTGGAAGATTTTCTTGATAAAGAAAAAATAGAAGAGTATGTAACAGAACTGCACAAGAAATACAAACAAAAGACTATAAAGCGAAAAATAGCCTCATTAAAAGCATACTACAATTATTTAGAAGAAAGGAAAATTATTGAAGACAACCCTTTCCGAAAAATAAAAGTAAAATTTAAAGAAACGATAGTGCTACCCAGAATCATACCGCGTGAAGAAATAGAAAAGCTTTTGAATTGTATGTATGAAATGGAAAATAAAAGAAAAGAAAAAGGATATAAATATTGGCTGAGAGATGTAGCTGTAATAGAAGCACTTTTTGCTACAGGTGCCAGAGTTTATGAAATATCCAATATAAAAGCAGACAGTGTGAATCTTAATACAGGACTTATAAAGATTATGGGAAAAGGTGGGAAAGAAAGATATATACATATTGCTGCTACAGAGATTTTGGATATTCTTAAAAAATATTATGATCAGAATTCAAAGGAAATTAGAAAAAGCGGATTTTTTTTCATCAACAACCGGGGAAACCGATACACGGAACAATCGATAAGAATAATGTTGAAAAAATATGCTAAATTAGCAGGCATTGAAAGAAATATTACTCCACATATGTTTCGACACTCTTTTGCAACGTATTTGATTGAGGAAGGGGTGGATGTGAGTTGTGTACAGCAGATACTCGGTCATAGTTCAATAAAAACAACACAGATTTATATACATGTAGCTGCAAAAAAACAAGCAGAAATATTACGAGATATGCATCCTAGAAATCACATGAAGATACTTAGAGTGGCATAGATATAGTTCAGATTTACGATTATAAAGTCAATCAGGCCGGCTTATTCTGGGTGGCTTTTTTTGTATGCTTTCAGGGTAATAAAAAGATCGAAAATACTTTGAAAGAGGTCTGCTGATTCGAGTAAATGGCTGAATTACAAAGAGTCATGGCCTAATATGTGAAATTCAAGGACATCTTATAGAAAATTTGAGTAAGTGTTAATGCTCTCCTTGGCTGGGTTCTTCCGCAAATATCCGTTTTCTTATATTGAAATATTCGTCAAAACAAAGTAATATTTGTTTAGAAAATGTTACGGGAAGGGTTGAAAATTGGAGTCTATTTTAAAATTAGATATGCGTTTATTTTATTCGGAAGAGATTTTTGATATCAACGATTGTAGTGTTAACGATACAGGTGTACTGATTAGATTGAAATCAAAAAAACATGAATGTGAATGCCCTGATTGCCACCAGATATCAAATCATTACCATGGCACATATGAACGTTCTGTACAAGATCTTCCGATTCTTGGAAAGAATACATCAGTTATCATAACGGCACACGAATATGAATGCCAAAATGCGGAATGTCCAACAAAAACTATTGTTGAACGCTATGATCATTTTCTGGGCTATTATGGGCGTTTTACGGAACGGTGCGAAGATTTTATAGCGACATTAGCGTTAGAAACCAGCTGTGAAGGTGCTTCCCGCATATGCAGGTATCTTGGAATCCAAGTTAGCGGTGATACCATTATCCGTATATTGAAAAAAAGATTTGCTCAGATGGGGATAGAAGCAGCGGGAAGCTGTATTGGCATTGATGATTTTTCAACAAAAAAGGGAAGTACATACTGTACAGTTATCTGTAATACAGATTCACATAAACCCATTGCGGTACTGGAGGGGAGGGATGGCTCCTCCCTAAAAGAATGGTTAAAAAAGAATAAACAGGTAAAGATGGTAACTCGCGACAGAGCATCTGCATATGCCAAGGTTATAATGGAAGAACTTCCTAACACGATGCAGATTGCGGATAGGTTCCATCTCCATCAAAATCTTCTTGAAATAATCAAGAAATGTATTTCTTCTAGCCTGCCGCAGACATTACGGGTAGAATCGGACCTGGATCGTGAGAAAACAGGAGACATTACAGAGAAAAGCAGGCAACCCTCAGTGGGGAGTGATAATAGTAAAAAAAATCCTATCCAATGTGGATAACCTTACTGAAAACGAGAAAAAGCGGCTTGAGTTATTAACAAATATCAAAAAAATGCTTGATGCTGATTATAATTACAAGGACATTGCAGCGACATTAGGGATTAGTACGCGTACAGTGATTCGATATAAAGATTGTAATCCACTTGAACAATGCCATTTAAAACGCCCCTCCAGAAAAAAAGGATTATATAAGTATAAAGATGAAATTATCCAGTTGCTGAACGAAGGATATCATGCCGCAGGTATAGCAAGGGAGATGAAAGAAAAAGGATGCCCATTAGGAAACTCTACAATAAGAAAATATGCGAAAGAATTAGCGCACGAAAGGGGAGATGATATTAGCAGATACAGAAAAGGTCCGAAAGCAGGAGATAAAGAAACTCTCAAAACACTTACAGCCAAAACAGTGGTAATTAAGAAACAAGATATTATCAAGCTGCTTTGGATGAATAAATCAATAGAATCGATTAATCGGGATAGCCTTTACCGGCAGTATCCAATCATACAAAAACTACAGATCTGTATAAATGAATTTCGACATATCTTTATATACAAAAGTATACCTCGTCTGTATCTGTTTATTGAGCGATATAAAAAAAGTGAATTTGTATCTATTGCCAGTTTTGCAAAAGGATTGGAACGAGATATAGATGCAGTTGAGAATGCAGTTGTCAGCCCGCTGAGTAATGGGTTTGTTGAAGGAATTAATAACAGAACCAAAATGATAAAACGAATCATGTATGGAAGATGCGGACTGGAACTCCTATCGGCAAAAATTATGTTGCCTTATGCATAGAACGGATATTTGCGGAAGAACCCATGCAAGCAGAGCAGCATAATGCTAAACTATGAGGTCAAAAACACGTAGATGACGGATCAAGAAGTCAAGAAGATCTATAATTCATGCAGATGGCAGCAGGTCCGTGATAGAGTACTACTACGGGATCGGTATGAATGCCAGGATTGTATTCAAAGGCTGCGGATGGCAGCAGTAACAGGAGAAAGATTATTCGGAGAAGATGCCAAGATCAGAAGAGCAACACAGGTTCATCACATCAAAGAGTTGAGATCTTATCCGGATCTTGCCTTTGAGGAAGATAACCTTATTAGTCTGTGCACGCGATGTCATAACATCAGACATGGCCGGCAACCAACAAGATTTGTAAAAAAGAAAAAAACAGTGACTGAGGAAAGATGGTGAGCAAAGTTGGAAAAGAAAAAAATTTCGAATCCCCCGGGTGAATTCTCGACAAATTTTTTGAAAATGGAGAACGGGGATGTGGCCACGACTCTGGAGAAATTTCCTCGCGCGCGTGAAAGGGGTACCCTATAATGTGAGAAAAGAGGTGGTAGTGTGACAAAAACAGAGATAAAAGAATCACTTTTAGAGCAGCTGAGATTACAAAATAAAACATCTGATTTTTATCTGGATCTGGTCAGTGATTACATGGATTATTGGAGTCTCAAAAAGAAGTTGATTGCAGATATACGGAAAAAAGGAATACGTTATGAGACAATCAACGGAAATGGGATCAATGTAGAAAAACCCAATGAATCCGTGACAAATCTGCCAAAGATCACAACTGCCATGCTGAAAATATTAAATGATCTGAACCTAAAAGAACCTCTTTCAAATTCTTCAACAGAGGATGATTATCTGTAATGATTGTTTGTAAAGAAATTGCAGAATATCTTAGGTATGCAGAGGATAATCCGAAAAAAATCAATAAGGAGAGATCGCTTCTGATCAAGAACATCGTTTTGCCGACATTGCGGAGAAATGATGTTTTTTTTGACGAAAAAACCTATCAAAACTGCTTAAAATACTGCGAAAAACATTATTATAAACTCTTCCCATATCAGAAATTCATATATGCTTTTGCATTTATGTATAAAGAGGATATTCCAATCTTTCCAAAGTTTTTTGTAATGATGGGAAGAGGAAATGGCAAAGACGGTTTTATTGTTCCAATCGTAAATTTTTTCCAGACACCCTTGTATGGTGTGAAAAATTATCATGTTGAAATTGTAGCAAACTCGGAGCAGCAGGTAAAAGATACCTTTAAAGTAGCTTATGATGCTATGGATGTTCCGGTCATGAAAGGAAAATTCAAAGTAACAAAGGAGCTGATTACGAATGTAGCCACAAAATCGGAACTGAGATACAACACTTCCAATGCAAAGACAAAAGATGGAAAACGTCCGGGCTGTCTGGTTTTGAATGAAATCCATGCTTATGAAAATTACGATCAGATCAATGTGTTTGAATCCGCATTTGGAAAGGTAAGACATCCACGAGAGTTCATTATTACAACCAATGGATACGTAAGAGAAGGACCATTGGACGAGCTCCTTGATCTGATGGAAGAAATACTGGAATCGGGAGACAACCCGTTAGGTTATTTCCCATTCATCTGTAAAATTGACAGTATTGAAGAGGTGGATGATCAGGAAGCCTGGCACAAGGCAAATCCATCTATGGAATATATGCCGATTCTTGCACACCAGATTCTTCAGGACTATCTGGAAATGCAGAAGTTGCCGAGCAAACGTCCGGAGTTTATCACAAAGAGGATGAACTGGCCTGACAGAAATGACGAAGAGACCGTTGCTTCCTGGGAGAATATTCTAAGATGTTGTTATGATGATATAAAAAAGAAAACTCCGCGGAAGACTCCGGAAACAAAGGGGAGAATGGCCATTCTGGCCCTTGATTATGCAGACGTCAGAGACTTCGCGTCTGCAGGAGTCCTCACGGAAAAAGATGGAGAATATATTTGGAGACAGCACACATGGATATGTGCGCAGTCTCCATTTTTAGATTCAATTAAATTCCCGGTTAGAAAAAATATAGGGCTGCCGGAGTTCCAGGACTATGAAATTGTAGACGGTCCCGTGATTCCACCGGAGATGATTGTCCGATGGTGTATTGACCGGATGTCTGAGTATGCAGTTATTAAGATCACCATGGATACATACCGGTACACATTGTTTAAGGAAATATTTGAGACATATGGAATACAGGAGGAGACAAAGCAGAATCCATATGGACAGCTTCGGCTGATCCGGAAAATTGCTTCCGTGTGTGGGATCATTGCTCCGGATATCGAGAAGTTATTTGCAGAAGGGAAAATCAATTTTGGACAGTCCGCAATTATGCGTTGGTATACCAATAATACAGAGGTGACAACAGATAAATTCGGGAATAAACAGTACAGGAAGATTGAGCCGAAACTGAGAAAAAACGATGGTTTCATGGCTTTCCTGGCTGCGATGTTTTCAAAAGATCTGATAAAGGAGGTGATAATGTATGTTTGATTTTTTATTTCAGAACAAAAATGGGGAGCAGCAGTCGTACATGGATATGATCACCGTCGAAATAAAGAAACTGGAATTATCAAAGATGGCGATACAGAAGGCAAAAGGGATGATTTCCCATGCAATTGCGAAAAGTGAGTTTATTGTTCAGAGAAAGGATGGAAGAAAGAAGGACCATATATATTGGATTTTAAATATCAGACCAAATCCAAATGAAACGGCAACGGATTTCTGGATCAGTGCGATTGACAAGCTCCTTACATACGGGGAATGTCTGATCTGCCGTGTGGGCGATCATTTGTACATTGCAGATTCCTATACGGATGACAATGCAGTTATGTTGCCAAAACGATACAGCAATGTAACTATAAAAGCCAATGGAGAAACACTTATGTTAGATAAAAGTTTCTTGGCGGATGACGTGATCCATTTAAGAGCACAGAATGATAAAATTCGGGGATATTTGGAAAAGGTTTTAAAGATGTATGATGATGTGACAAGCGCGCTTGTATCTGCAAAAAAGATGGAAAGCACACCTAAATTTACTTTGGATGTACCCGCATCCGTTCCAGTCATTCAAACCAAAGATGAAAATGGAAATATGAAAATGCTTTCCATTGATATGTACAAACAGAAAATCAAAGAGCTGTTGAAATCCGATAATATTGAAATTTTACAGAACAGTAATGGAATGAAACTCAGCTCTTTGAAAATGGAATCCAATATCTCCAGCGAGGATATTGTCAAGATGGCAAATGAAATCTTCACAGAATGTGCGTTTGCATTTGATATTCCCAAAGCAGTATTTCTGGGAGAAATTACAGAGAAAGCGGACAGTACCAATGAGTTTATTACCTATGCGGTTGGTTGGATTGTGGAGCTTTTAAACGATTCTTTCAATGCAAAATTGGTAGGAGAAAAAGATTATCTTGCAGGAGAACGTATCTGGGTGGACATGTCCAGGTTTAAACATAGAGATATTTTGGAAAGTGCAGCAAATCTGGACAAATTACGGAGTATTGGATTTAACTTTGATGAAATCAGAACAACCGTCGGATGGGAAGAATTGAATACGGAGTTTAGTCAGGAACGTGTGATCACAAAGAATTATACCAATGATCTGGGAGGTGAGAAGGGTGAAGCATAAAACACAGGCGATTAAACACACACAAGAAAGGAGGTGATCCACTATCTCCCAGCTATGGGTTAAATAGCAAATAAAAGGAAAGGAGTGCAGCATGCCAAAGTATTATGCGTTAGAAAAAAAGGGAACTTCTGCTGATCTGTATATCTTTGGAAATATTACAAGTTATCCATGGAAGGAAAAAGACAGGGATGCTTATAGTATTGTCAAAGATCTTGAAGAACTGGAAGCAGAGGAAGTCAAAGTCCATATCAACTCCTATGGAGGAGAAGTGGCGGAAGGACTGGCAATCTATAATACGCTGAAAAACAGTAAGATGAAGGTGACTACATATTGTGATGGGTTTGCCTGTTCCGCAGCATCGGTGATCTTTATGGCCGGTGATGAGAGAATTATGAATGAAGCATCGCTTCTCATGATTCACAATGCCTGGTCCTATGGTTATGGGAATGCAAATGAATTACGAAAGCAGGCAGATGATCTGGATAAGATTACAAAGGCTTCCATCAATGCATATATGAGCAGAGTTTCCATCACAGAAGAAGAGCTGAAACAGAAGATGGATGAGGAAAGCTGGATCACGGCGGAAGAAGCGGTAACCGATGGATTTGCCACAGGGGTGCTGAAAAGCGAAGAAGGAACAGTAAACCAGTCAGCGTTCCGGACGATCAGGGAGAAGCTTCTGGCAGATCCGGGAATTGCGCCGGCGCAATTGTTGGAGTCCCGGTTGACATTGGATGTGGAAAAGATCGCAGAGTGTGTGGCGGAAAAGGTAAAAGATTTTTTGCCGTCAAAGGAAGAAGAGAACAATGAGAAAGATAATAGCACCGGATGGGGTGCTTTTTTTACTTTATAGGAAATTGCGTTTATGGAGCAGTCAAAAAAAAGAACGCATGTTCATCGAACATATGTTAGATAAACATGCGTTTGGGTATGACAATAAGACGTTGGCAGGATCAGAAGATA
>NZ_BSBO01000048.1:0-17775 GCF_027924685.1 Sellimonas catena | reverse complement strand
GGAGGTTCTATTTTTCAGGATGGCGGCTCCGCCACATTTATTATCTGTCTGGAACAGTGATTTCCTCTTTTCGGACAGGTGATTTCCAAAACACCGGACAGGCGCTTTCAGCGCACCGGTATATCCAGCAAACGCGCTCGGAGTTGCTGCATGCAGGCAGCTCTATAAGGTCCGCTACGTCCGTATGCCTGATCTGATGAATGAATATGCGGTCGCCAAAAGTCTGAATACACAAAACAAGGTGAAAAAGGCCTATGCCAGGTTTGATCTACTGATCATTGACGAGTGGCTTCTCCGACCACTTCCCGAATCGGAAGCCTATGATCTTCTGGAACTGATTGATGCCTGCAGCCAGAAAGGGGCGCTGATCCTCTGTACCCAGTATGATGTAGATGACTGGTATTACCGCATTGATTGTGACCGGGCCGAAGACGAAAGCAGTGCCGTCGCCGAAGGCATTCTGGACCGCATCATCAACAACAAGTACAGTATTGAGGTCAAAGGCCGTATTTCCATGAGAAAGCGCCACGCGTTTTCAGATGAAGAAAGCGGGGTGAGTGACAATGGCTGATAGCACTATCTATGCCCCTGTTGGACGAGGTTAACTGCGCTGATTCCTGTGAAGCCGTCACCGCACTCTGCGAGTTAATCGATGAATTACTGAAGGATATCCAGCACCTTGAGCCGGAAGTCATCAGCGCAAGAAAGGCGAATGTCTATGCCGGCACTAATATATCACTGAAACGGAGGCCGTTCTGGGGAGTGTTAAAATCATTCTCCAGGCGGCATAGCCACAGATGCTACAATGAAACTTTATAAGCTGCCTTTGGACACAATAAAGCAAACACGAAGATTTAGATCACTGATCTCGGAGACGAGATCGGTGACCTAAATCTCCGTGACAAGTGATCTATTTATCCGTGAACAATGATCTATTCACGCGTAATATACAACATCATCCAGGCAGGAATCGTAATGGTTTGCGATGATCCTAATTTCAGTTATAACGCTTTAAATCCCATATTCGTTCTTTTCTATGATTTAAATATTCTTCCTTAAAGTCTAGATTGTTCCCATAAACATAGAGACGTTCCAATATTTTTCTCTTCTGCTACTTTGTAACATTCACTTCCCCAAGCAACATCTTCTATCGGCATACCACCAATAGCATAAAGTACTATTTGTTCATCTGTGTCGCGTCCACTTTTTTCTCCACAAATAATTTCAGCAATATTAGTAATATTTTCTTTTTTCAGTTTACCTTCTTGAACTGCATCATAAAATCCCATCCCTAATAACGTTGAGACTGTTCTCTGTGTTGGCAACTCTCGCCCTTCTCCCCAATCTTCGTACATCCGATAATTATCAGCTACAACCTTACATTTTTCTGCATCGGAAATGAAATCTGTGTCAACAAGCAATGCAGATGCACTAATTACCAAAGCTCCTTTTTTCAGCCATTTTTCATTAATATAAGGATTGTCCTCAAATTTTGTGGCATTTGTTGTACCAAAATATACAATATCTGACTCTTCGCATGCATCCTGAATACTTTCACAAATAGTGTATTTCTCAATCTGAGGATATTTTTCTTTACACATCTTTAAAAAAATATCAATACTTTCCTTTCCTCTTCCCTTTATTTTGATTTCTCTAATAGATGGCTGACAGAGCATCAATGCATCTAATGTATATCTGGACATAGTACCCGGGCCTACAATTCCTGCAATTTTAGGATTTTTTTTACTCAAATATTTAAATCCAACGCCAGCCACTGCACCAGTTCGCATAGCACTTAAAATATTGGCTGACATATAAGCCAAGGGTGCCCCTGTTTCTACATCCATTAACGACATCATCAAAATAGATCTTGGAAGTTCTTTTTCTTTATTTTTTTGATTTGACCCGTAACACTTAATACCAAACATATGAAATTTGCCTCCTAAATAAGCTGGCATTGCCATGAATCTTTTATCTGGTTCATCTGTTGGCATATTTTCAATTTCTGTTACTTTAGGAAAAACAACCTTTATACCATGTTCATTAGCATGGGCACCACCCATTCTATAATCTCCGCGATCTAATAAGGCAAACATTTCCTCCATAGATTCTATGCATTTTCCCATGTCTCTGACACCTGCTTGAATCATATCATCTTCATTTAAATATCTAAAACTTATTGCCCCACTCATTTCTTTTTCCCCCTATTCATAAAACAATTGTACTTTTTCTGGATATAATATTTCTGTTAACATATTATTTCCATCTTCATCCAATACCTTGATTTTTGTTTTTACTTCATTTATTAAATTTGTAAGGTCTTTTCTATTTTTGATGTCACATAATATGTAGGCAAATACTCGTGTTGTGGCCCCTTCTGTTGTGATACTATCACCCTCAAATCGAAGTTGACAAAATTCAATAATTGGAGATAATTCGCTTATTTCTTCTACTCCTATAATTGTTTTAACCTTTCCTGCTTTTAATACTAGAGTTAATGTAAATGCGTTACTATAAAAAAGTGGATTACTTTTCTCCAATTGAGAAATATTCATTTCTCCCGTTAATGAGAAACGAATCATTTCTTGTATCTGATTATAACCACTAAATTTTTCTACATATTTATATGCAAATCCTCCACAAAGTCGATATCCTACTTCATGAATATAAAAATTACCATTTTCATAAAACCCTTGAAAAAAAACAAAGCCATTTTTCATATTGTTCTGAACAAAAAAATTCTCTATTTTACTTTCCATCTGTTTTTGCCATTCCTGAAGATGTCTAGATGGACAAGTCATTCCCTGCCCCACTGGTGCACTCTCTTCATTAACTGCATGAACATACCGGTCTCCCATCTCTGATAAAAAGGTTTTCCCATTATAGATCATATAATACACACTAATTTCGCTGTTCATATCCATTAATTTTTCAATCAGAAGTTCTTTCTTTTTAGAAAATTCAAATGCCATTTCACAGAACTTCTCATATTCGTCTTTGTTATAACATTTAAATACTCCTCTTGAACCACTACTATCAACTGGTTTTATTACTACCGGAAAACTCAAATCTTGAATCTTCTCTTTATAATTCTTTAAATTAACCTTTTTCCACGGAACTACTGGTACACCTGCTTTTTCACAAGCAATTTTAAATTTTTCTTTATCAATACATATATCTATATTTCTTTCATCTCCCCAAAAAGGTAAATTTAATTTTTTACATATTTTTTGACAATATGGGAGCATTGAATCTGTATATCCAGTAAACACTCCGTCTATTTTTTCATTTTTACATAATTCGACCACAGCGTCCACATCAGTAGTACTTATCATAAAGCTTTTATCTGCTATTTTTTTTGCCGGCGAATTTTCCAAGTAGTCTGTTACATAAACTTTTACCCCCATCTTATGAGCCTCTTCAATAATCTGGCAGGTTGGTTGTACTCCTCCTAAAAGAAGCAATTTTTTTCCTCTTAAATCCATTGTTTTTCCTCCTCATATATTATATCTACTATATATCTCATTTCTTTTTCTCCATATCTTTGATCACATGGAAGTGGTATAATATTATCTGCCAATTTATACTCAATAGAATCTTCAGATACTTCATTTAAAACATTAGGCCAAAGCTTTGGAACAAAGACTTTCTTATCAATTAATTTTTTCCTTAGCTTTTCTCCATTCTCAACATATAGCGGATAAGCATATGCTCCTTGAATCTTTTTTATGTCCAATTTATTCTTTCCGCTAAAAGCATCGAATAAATATTCATAGTTTTTGGTTCTTGTTTCTTTTACGACCCCATAATCAATTCCATGTAATAAGTTATTTGTTAATTTAGACATTCTTTTTATATCTTCTTCCGAGAAAAGTTTGTTATTTGCTGTATATTCGTTATAAAACTCAGAAGCGCTTTTTTCATAACGACCTAATAAAAATCTCATTCTCTCAAATGAAATATCGTAAGGAAAGTCTCTTTCTAATTCAGCATTGGTATATAAAAAGGCACCATCTGGAACTCCAAAAAATTTTCTACAGGTATATATCGTATCTACATTCTGAATTGGGTATTCAAAATATGCCTGTGCCTGATCAACAATAACATATTTATATTTCTTTACATATTCCTTAATTTGATCTTTTGATAATTGTCCATAAAAATTAACTAAATATAGCCACTCATCTTCTTTTATATCTATATCGTCTGGAAGAAACTTATTATCAATATGGTAGTATTGAATTTCTACATTTTTCTTTTTACATAGATTTTTTACTGAATCGCATAAAAAAAAAGGAAGAGCAATCTTTTTGATTTCTCTAGCCTCAATTAGAAATGCCAGACAATTTCTACCACAATTCAGCGCCTTTGCCTTTTCGTGTAACATTGTTCCAGTATATGTATCTAATTCTATATATCCACCTATTTCTTTCATACAGTTTCCTCTTGAAATTTAATTATAATATGTTTCCTTATATCCAATAAAAAATTTTTCATTTGTTCCCTACTATTAAATTTGAAAAATACGATTCCCAATGCCTTAGAAGCATTATCAAAATATTCAACTTTATCGCCTTTTTTCTTATAAAGACAAATTTTTTGAACATATGGCTTTACTTCCGATGAGAGCCAAAGACTATCGAATTTTCCATTTTTAATGGCGTGCAAATTATGGGTTGCATAGAATCCTTCTCCTAATATTTCCTCTTCCTTAAGTTCATCTCCCATAGCTACTTTCACACACATTTCAACTACATTTACACCAAAAATATTACTTAATAAATCTGGTATCATATTCCCGCCACTTCTCGGCCCTATATCAATCGGCCATACTTGTCCATACTGATCAATAATTAATTCCACATTCATAGGACCGTTCTTTAAATTTAACGCATCAACTATTTGTTGAATTGTTTTTTTTACATTATCCAAATCATTTTCCTGTAATTCGACCGGATAACTTTTCCCAACTGGCACAAGAGGATTTGCCAAATTATCCCTATGGCAATTTAATAATCCCCATAAGATAACTTTTCCGCGATATATAAAAATGTCCCCACCTATAAGATATGGATGTTTTTTTTCAATATATTCTTCTATTATTACTCTCTTATTTCTTGAAAAAGAAAAGGCAAATTGAACTGCGCCTTTTATCTCTTCTTTTTTATAAACTATCGTTACCCCTTTGCTCCCTGATGAGTCTACAGGTTTTACAATAACCGGGAATACCATTTTACTATATTCTTCGAAAGATATAGTTGTTTCTATTCCAATCTCCCATGTTTTTGGGGCATTAAATCCATGTGTTGTTAAAAATGTTCTGAATTTATCTTTGTTACATAGTGTATCAACTGCTTCAAATGGATTCCCCGGAAGTCTTAGTCTTTCTGCCACATAAGCTGCAGTGGGTGCAGCTGGATCCGATGCATAAGCAAGAATTCCATCAATTTTTTCTTGCTTTGCTATTTCTAAAATTTTTTCTTTGTCCGTTGTACTTGCTAAATAAAATTTATCAGCAAAATACTGTCCTGGATTATCCTCAAGATAATCACATAAAATAGTTTTGTAACCCATTTTTCGGGCCGTTTCTATGGCAACAATCTGTTGTGCTGACCCTCCCAATAAAAGAATTGTTTTCATAAATTTCCTTCCTCTATTATTTATAGCCGCATTTTGGCACAAATTTTTTTATGATTTCCCACAAATAATCAAATGCTTCAATTTTCATAATCTTTGATCCAACAATATATATTATTACACCTAAAGTTACCTGAAGCATAAGAGTAATAAGCGCGTTAACCCCTAATAATTCAATGAAACTTACGCATATACCCATAAAAACAGCTAGGCCAATACTCGGTATAATATCCTTTAACTGTTCTAAATAACTATAATTCAACAATGCTTTATTTGGCCAGGTATTTACAATTTGACTTGTAACACTACTTACTAGCAAACTGTAAGCCATAGCCATCACACCAAACCACATCGTTGATAACAACAAAATCATTCCTATAACTTTTTTTATGATTTCCAGTCTTAAATACAGATCGCTTCGCCCCATCGCCTTAATTGCGTTCAAATTGGCAGTATGAAGCGGATAAAACATAAATGTAATACAAAAAATTCGTAAATATGGCACGCATGGAAGCCACTTTTCAGTCAATACTAGTTCCACAACCGCCGGAGCCGTAAAAGCAAGCCCCATCATTAATGGAGCCATGATGTATGTACTCATGGTAATTGCACGCCTAGTCATTATTTTCAAAGTTTCCCTAGAATCTTGTTCTGTTGATAAGACTGGTAACAGAACACTATCAATTGAAGTATTTATATTAGACACAATTACATTTGGAAATTGTCTGCCCTGATTATAAAAAGCTAAATCTGATGATGAATACATTTTTCCTATTATTAATTGCCTAATATTTGTATATACTGTATCTATCAAACTTGATACAAGTAGTTTCCATCCAAATGAGAATAATCCTTTCACTCTTTGAATAGAAAATCTTTTTTGAGGTCTCCATTTTACTGTGCACCATAAAACAATAGTATTTACCAACACATTCAATACTTGCTGAGCAACTAGTGCCCAAACTCCTGCTCCATAAAATGCTAATATAATTCCAATTATAGCGGCTCCAATCGTTCCACTTAAAGATGAATAGAAAAATTTTTTAAACATCAAATGTTTAGATACATATGCCTGTTGTACGTTTTTTACTCCTGATATTATTACAGTTAAACTTAGGACTCTAATAAGAGCTATCAAGGACTGATCATCATAAAAATTGGCAATAAAGGGTGCGCATATAAAAATTAAAGCATATAATATTAAGCAAAATCCGATATTAATATAAAATACAGAAGAAAAATCCAAATCATCTGTATTCTTCTTCTGTATTAAAGCATTCCCTAATCCACTATCCACAAAAACTTGTAAAATCGTTGTAAAAACTGTAATTAAAGAAATCGTCCCATATGCTTCTGGTTCCAGTAATCTTGCTAGAATAATCGAAACAATAAAAGTAACAATTTGAGCTCCTGATCTTTCTGCAAATCTCCATAATAAATTTGATATTACTGTTATCCCATTACCTTTCCACATGCTTTTCACTCTTTCCTATCCTGTTTATATCTCGTCTAAAATAATATCGCAAATTTTATCTACATCTTCAAAAGATAGTTCCGCATAAAGAGGCAATGTCAACACACGTTTTGAAATATGTAATGCAGTTGGTGTTTGCCCTACATTATACTTTTTATGAAAGCATTCGAAAGTGTTTGTTAATGGATAGAAATATTTTCTAGAAAAAATATCCTGTTTTTTTAGACTTTCTAATATTTCATTTCTGCTTTTTCCAAATTTCTTTTCATCAAAAACAACTGGAAAATATGCATAGTTCGACTTCACATCCTCTTGTTCTATATTTAATTGTATACCTTCGACTCCAGCTAAACGTTCTCGATATCTTTCAACAACCTTTTTCCTTTTAAGTATTTCTTCGTCAATATGGCGTAAATTGCATAATCCCATTGCAGCTTGAAATTCATTCATTTTTGCGTTTGCTCCGACACTTTCAACACATTCTGTCCCTCGTATTCCAAAATTTTTCAAATTATAAATTTTTTCTCCTAACTCATTATCTTTATAGCATACTGCTCCACCTTCTATGGTATTAAACACTTTAGTTGCATGAAAACTAAAGCAGGAAGCATCACCAAAATTTCCAACTCCTATTCCTTTATATGTTTCGCCAAAAGTATGAGCTGCATCGTATATCACTTTTAACCCATATTTTTTTGCAATACGGTCAATTTCTTCAATATTACATATATTTCCATATACATGAACTGGTAAAATAGCACATGTGCGATCAGTTATTAAAGATTCTATTTTACTTACATCTATTGTATAATCATCCGAATTTATATCACAAAAAACCGGTTCCAATCCATTTCTCACTATTGCGTGTGTTGTAGAAGCAAAAGTAAATGGCGTTGTAATTACTTCTCCTTGCAAATTCAAAGCTTGTAAGGTAAGTTCCAACGCCATGTGTCCATTGGTGAGTAAATCAATATTATTTACACCAAGATATTCTTTTAGTTCTTCTTGTAATTTGCGATGTTTTACACCCATATTCGTTAGCCAATGAGATTCCCATAAATCCTGAATTTCTTCTACATATTCATTCAATGGTGGCATTGATGATTTTGTCACTTGTATTTTCATAATTAATTCTCTCCTTAACTTTTATATTGTATGATTTTGTTTCTTTCGTACCTTGTTTTCTACTACAAATTTTATTAACTTATATAAACAATGCTTCTTAAAATGTAGTCTTTTCCATTGTAAGTAAAATTGCTTTTTACTATATTCATGTTTAAAAAGAGCTGCTACACTGTTTATAAAAAAAATGCTTTCAGCACATTTTTCTCCATCCTCATTCTTTATTTCATATGCGTATTTTATAAAGGATTGGTAATAATTGCACCAATCAAGAGCTGTTGGTCTATATGTTGCACTATAGCTACTTCCTTCACTATTCACATAACGATATGCGCTCATTTTTTCCTGAATGCACCATATTTCTCCATATGATAACAAAACAAAAATCTTTTTTCTGTCACCAGGACCCTTACTTTTTTCAAATAAAAAAGATGTATTAATTTGTTTATCCTTATAAATATTTCTATACATTATAGTAGTATTTTGTCCTGGTAAAATAGAATTTTCAAAATCTTCAAATGTATATTTACTATTTTTACATTCAGGATAATCGACACTAAGTTTTTCTCCGTTTTTTCCTACAATTATAGTATTATGTGCAACTGCAATTACCTCATTATTATTTTCTAAAATATCTACCTGTTTTTGCAGTTTGTTTTCATCAATCCAGTAATCATCCGTTTCCAGAACAATAACATATTTTCCTCTAGCTTTAGAAAAAATATCTCTAAAATTTTTCCCAGGTCCCCAATTCTTTTCTCTGTAATAGGCTTTTATTACACTAGCAAACTTTTTTTCATATTCTTGAATAATTTTTGCTGAATTATCTGTCGAATGATCTTCCCCTATAATTACCTCATAAGCAAAATTAACTTTTTGCATGAAAATTCCATCCAACGCTTTTCTCAAATATTTCTCATGATTATATGTTGCACAGCAAATGCTAACCATAATTTCTTCCATAATCTTCCCTCCTAATTTCAATTAAATATAGTTGTATATGGAAAGATTCCATTATTTCCATTAGAAAAATATGAGGTCCAGAAAAATAATAAGTAATAAATTATTATAAAAATTTGTAAAATAACACGTTCTTTTCTTTTTGCGCATTTGATCATTTGAGGCACTAAAGCAATTTCAGCAATAATCCCATAATATAAAAATCTAAACGCCCAATGCATATAAAACCCTAGTAATATTGATGCAAACTCTGTAGCATATAATAAAATAAAAAAACGATTATTTTTTTCTTTTTCAACTAATTTTTTTGAAAATAATAATATAAGTAAAGCAATAGGAATTCTAATTATAATATCGATATAGTTTGCATTATAGGCCATTGTATTAGAGTACATTTCTATATATCTGCTGAAGAATGAAATTCTTGTTATCATTCCAAATAGTATTTCAAAAAAACTCGGGATCAAAAATAGAAATAAAATGAATAAAAAATCTTTATAAAAAGATTTATTTCTCTTAGCATACACATAATATAGAAATAAACAGAAAATCGCACTTGTGTGAAATGTAGTCGCAAGTAGAATCAACCCCATAAACACAACAAACTTTCTTTGAAATACATACTTTAAGGAATAAGCTACTATTGACACAGCTACTATTTGTCGTATTACGTTAAAAGAAGCCGGATAAATAAGTATGAAATAAATAAAAAGCATCAGAGGAAAATTATTTTTGCTTAAGTTTTCTTTAAAGAACATAAAGAAAAAAAAGCCTGTCAATAATGCCATTAAAAAAACAAACCCTTGATATCCTCCGAACAATACATTTGCAATCCTACAAAGTATGTAAGGAGCTATCTCCAATGATATCCCTCTATATCTTGTAAGGGTTGCCCAGTCATTGTTAATGTTTTCTTGATAAATTACTTCATAATTAAAATAATCAGTCCCGATTCCATATCTTAATCCCGAAACCAATACTGGAATCATTATGATTATAAGTGCTAGAAAAGATTGTTCTATTTCTGATGTTGTTATTATTCCCTTCTGCTTTTGACTGTATTTTATTATGTTTTTATTATATATTAATTGATACTGATGTGCGCATATACACGTCAAAGCGAAAACAACAAAATAAAAAAACAGTGAACCAATCATTATTTTTTTTATCCTTTCAAAACATAAAAATTAATATAAATTTCCTAATAATACTCGAAGCTTAAACCCTATGGTAACATTCCATGTATAACCCCTATAATGATAGTTCAAAAAGACTTTTAATCTTGCTGCAAATGAAATGTTATAATTAATTATCTCTTCTATAATCTTTCTATCACTGTTTGATAAATTTTCCATGTAAGTCTTTTCAAAGTCTTGTAACATTCTTCTTCTAATATTTATAGATGGATTAATAATATTTTTTATTGCTTTTCTTATTTTTTTCTTCTTTCCGCCAACAACATTTTTTTCATGTTGCCTATATAATATGTTACAAGCTGGATCATAAACTACCTCTCCCATAAAAATATTAACCAGATACATCCAGTAGTCATGCATTTCCATCGTGCATCCTATTCCTCTTCTATATAATAGAAGTGCTTGTTGATTAAATACACAAGTACATCCTGTTGCAATATTTTCTACCATAGCTTTATATTTATTGATAGATCTAGGATTTTTTTTCATTGTTGACAAATATTTAAGATTTTTATCAACCACTTTCAAATTGCTACAATACAGCCTTGCTTTTTTATTTAAATTTTCTAATTGTTTTATTGCATTTATCAGCTTTTGAGGAAGCCATATATCATCTTGATCGCAAAACGCAATCCATTCATAGTCATTTGTTTCCTGTCTCATCATTAAATTATTAAAACTATTTACTACCCCGATATTTTCCCCTAAATAATATTTAATATTTTTATTTTTATCAGAATATTTTTTTAGGATTTCACTTGTTCTATCTGTCGAACCGTCATCCCTAATTAAACAATCTATAGTAACTCCTTCTTGATTCAAAATACTGTCTAACTGTTCAGATAAGTACTTTTCTCCATTATATGTCGATAACAAAATCAATATTTTTTTTGATCTTTCCATTTCTGCACACTTTCTATCATTTTAATTCTTTTATTATCTTTTTCCAGCAATCTAATCCTGCCTGAAAGCTAAATCTTTTACTCCATTCATCTCTTGATTTTTCACAATATTTTTTCCATATATTAAAATCGCGAAATAAAGAAAGATTCACATTTTCCCAACATTCTAAATTATCTTTATCTTCTAGTAAAAATCCAAATTCATCGTTAACTATTTCGCGATTCATTCCTACATTTGATCCAATTACTGGAATTCCAGCGGCCATATATTGTATTAATTTAAAACCGCCTTTTCCATTTGTATATTCCGTATGTGGTAGTGGCATTATTCCAACATGTGATTTTGCTACATACTGAATAGCTCTCTCTCTGCTCCAATTGACATTTTTTATTTGAATATAATTTGTTTTTTTTCTCAATTCCTTATTGCTAATAACATAAAGGATGACCTCTTTTTTTAGGCATACTTTTATTTTCTTAGCTAACATATCTAGTTCATTTAACACCTGTTCAACAAAAATAATATTTCCACCGGTTCCTAACCAAACAAATCTGATTTCACTTTCATAGCTTTTTTCTCGATCTTTGATCTCTTTTCTTAAATCGATATTCTCAAAATCACCGTCTGTTGTTGGTAAAATACATATTTTATTTTGATATTTTTTATCTAAAGTTCCTGCCAAAAAACTATTAGTAACAATATTTTTTTGACTATATCTACCAAATAATTCTGCCTCAGTGGTAGAAATTTCACGATTCAAAAATATGTAATCATCAAAATCCCATACTAGTTTTGTTTGTTTGAATAATTTTTTTTCTAAAAAGGCAACAAACTTTAAAGTATGCCTCGGTAAAATCGTTCTCGAAACTACGACAATATCTGGTTTATATACTAAATCAGTTGCTAAAAACCATATTGCTCTAATGCACATTAGTAAGAATAAGCATCCTTGAATAATTATCTTAGCATAATTAAATTTACAGTCTAAATTTATTCGAAACATTTTCTGAGACATTATATTATGAACCTTTTTATTTACACTTATATTTGAAAAGTATTGCATTATCCTATAATAGCAAGACGGACCTTCTGTAGCATTTCTAACATATATTGATACTTTCATTTTCTCTCCATTTAACTTTCTTTAATATTTGAATATATATTTTTTATAATTTTGTTTATATTGTCACTGCTATACTTTTGTATAATTTTAGAATTCTCTTCTCCCATTTTTTTTCTTACTTGCTTATTATTCGCTAAACGAATAATTGCTTTTTCATAATCCTCACTCCTATTTGGAGAAGTTAGTATTCCATTAAACTCATTTTTAATTAAATCTGTATTACCTCTGACACCACTTGCAATGGAAGCTATTCCACATGTCATAGCTTCCATTAATGCTACTGGTAATCCTTCTCTTTTAGATGGGAATACAAATATATCTGCTGTCTTATATAACTCCGCTACATCATTTCTAAATCCCAAAAAATGAACTTGTTCGCCAACTCCTAAGTTTTTGGCCATTTCTGCAAGGTATTCCTTTAGACTCCCTTTCCCTACTAATAAATATTGGATGTCAGGTCTTTGAAGTTTCGCAAGTGCTTTTATAATTACTTCATGATTCTTATTTTTATTAAGTTCTCCTACGGAAATTAAAACTGTATCCTCCGTCTTGATTCCTAATTCTCTTCTCTTTCTCTCTCTATCTATCTTTATATCTTGAAACTTCTTAATATTAATCCCTACTCCTGGTACATATTCCACCTTTTTTGCATCAAACTTTTTTTTTGCTCTTTGATAATCTTCCTTATTTATAGTAATCAATATATCTGTGTATCTAGATAAAAATTTTTCTATTGGATAATAGATCAGCCAATTTTGTACCGGTGCACCTTTATAAAAATGAAAACCATGCGCTGTATAAATAACTTTCGTGTTTGTCTTATGCCCCACAAGTCTTCCTACTACTCCTCCTATCGGAGAATGGCAGTGAATAAACGTATACTGATATTTTCTTGCCAGTTTCAATACCTGTTTATATGCTTTCAGATCCTGATTCAATTTCATGACATTTCTTTCAAAATCGATTTGAAAAAATCTCACATGTAATTGTTTTAATTTTTTCTTTAATTCCAGAACCTTCTCATCTGTACATGTACTGCCTTTTTCAAAGTTACATGCAACATGTACCTCGTATCCCATTTCCTGAAGCAATTCTATGTTCGGCATGTTAAACTGATCGATCATAG
This sequence comes from Sellimonas catena, assembly GCF_027924685.1. NCBI lineage: Bacteria > Bacillati > Bacillota > Clostridia > Lachnospirales > Lachnospiraceae > Sellimonas > Sellimonas catena. The sequence continues at coordinate 4,234 of NZ_BSBO01000048.1, read as the reverse complement.
ATGCTACTGACGCAAGCATTAACATTCTCTTCATCTTATGCTTCTCCCTCAGTCCTTTTTATTGTTTCTTTCAGATTCCAAACCTGGTATTTCCTGTCAAAGCAGTCACTCATACTTTTCTCATACACCATGTTTCCAAATGCTTTGTTTGCCAAACCGGATACTTTCCCCGGTATTTTCCCTGCAATCCATACTGCCGGGTTCAAAAGTTTTGTAACCTGTACTTTATGTCCACTGACTTTGCCAATCAGTTTTACCATCTGGCTTGTCCGCACATATTCTCTGTTCTGTGGGAAATAGATTCCTCCATCTCCACTTTCCATCAACAGACTTAAAAACTCGCACAGATTTTCAATATGCAGCATACTTCTGGCATTTTTTACATCTGGAAAAACAGGCAGTTTCTTTGCCAACTTAGCCAGTACCGGATAATTTCCTTTACTTCCTTTTCCATAGATCATCGGCGGTCGTACTACTGCTACATGAAACTCTTCATCCTGAAGTTTTCTCACTCCTTTATCAGCCTGCCATTTGCTGTCCCCATAAAAGTTTGCCGGATGAGGTTTCGTTTCTCTGGTAATTACTTTCCTCTTTCCTACGCCGGCACTCTCTCCATAAATAATCATGCTGCTCATAAAGACAAACTGTTTCACTCCGTCTGCCTTTGCTTTCTTTGCTGTTTCAATCGCCAGATCCCGATTAATCTTGTAGTAAAATGCTTTTGTCTCCGCAGATACATGTCCTACATCTGCGTGGGCCAGTCCTGCCACATGAAAAACGGCATCATATCCGGAAAAATCCTTTTCCTTCCATGTGCCGTCGACCATATCCAGTTCTTCTGTTTCAAATTCTCCGGGATGCTTTTCCTTCACCCAGTTGATGAAAGAAGTTCCGATATAGCTGTCTTTTCCTGTAATCAATACTCGCTTCATCTATTTCTTACCTCTCCTCTTCATCTCTCCGGTTCCGCCTTCTACTACTCCGTCTGACCGCAGCACAGACAGAATTGTACCAAAGAAGCATTTTACATCCAGACCGAAGCTTAAGTTCTCCACATAATAGCCGTCCAACTTTGCTTTCTCCGGAATTTCCAGCTCGTCTCTTCCGTGGATTTGTGCCCATCCGGTCAGTCCCGGAAGAATATCATTTGCTCCGTACTTATCACGTTCTTCGATCAGATCGTACTGATTCCAGAGTGCCGGTCTCGGCCCGATGATTGCCATATCCCCTTTCAGAATGTTGATAATCTGCGGCAGCTCATCCAGAGATGTTTTTCTCAGGAACTTGCCAACTTTTGTGATATACTGATCTGGGTCTTTTAAAAGATGGGTCGGCATATCTTTCGGCGTATCTGTCCGCATGGTCCGAAACTTCAAAATATAAAAATGCTTTTTGTGAATTCCTACGCGTTTCTGTTTAAAAAAAACCGGTCCTGGTGAATCCAGTTTAATTGCAATCATCAACGCAAGAAAAAATGGCGACAGGAACACCAGCGCCATCAAAGATAAATAGATGTCCAGATATTGTTTTTTCTTCAGATAGTTTTTCTTCCTCATGACTACACTCCCATTTCCAAAGGGGATATCTCTCCCTTTGTTTATCCCTTTCTCATTTCTTTTTGATTTTCTATCGCTATCCCGCAGGGGATTCTCTCTCCCTCCGGAATTCTGCTTCCTTTGATAATTGCTCCACAGTCCAGATGAACGCCGTCTTCCAGCACACAGTCATGATCGGTCAGGCTTCCGATCGAAAGAATACATACCTTTCCAATCGTCGCTTCCGTATGTACGACCGCTTTAGGAAGAATCACCGTTCCTTCTCCGATCGTTGCCGACGGACTGACATATGCTTCTGGATGAATCAAAACTGGAACTGTAAATCCAAAGCGTTTCGCTCTTGAATACAGTTCCAGTCGTTTTTGATACACCCCCACTGCCGGGAATGCATCCTGATATTCTTTTTTAAATACCGGCAGGTCGTTGATTTTCCCAACTGCTCCCGGTTTCAAATCGTCCAGAAAGTCAATCTTGTCATATACCGGATTGCCTTCTGTATCCCGCATAGCTCTGGCTGTTTCAGCTACTACACGACCATGTCCTCCTGCACCTAAAATCAGCAGGTTTTTCATTGCTTTCTCTCCTCCCTCGTCCGGATCCCGATCAGTATCTTCCTTTTTTGTCCGAACAGTTCTTTTTCTATCATTACATAGCAAAGACGTATCTTTTTCTTTACGATATTTCCAACATAATGTTTCAGCGGTCCTTCTGCCGAAAGAATCTTCTTCTCGTCATCCAGCTTTACATCCGACAGCCGGACAATCTTTTCCTTGTCTTCATCAATCAGATTCTCAAGAAATTCCTGTTCTTCTGATGAAACCGCAAGAAAGATGTCTTCCTCGGCCCGCAGTAATTTCGTAAGTCCGGGGATGTGTTTTAGTTCCCAGTACAGGGCTTCCGGATCTTTTGTTGTGACAAAGAGATACCCCGGAAACATGGTTTCCACATGGCAGATCTTCTGTCCTTCCAGACACCAGATCCTCTCTCTTCTTATGTAAAAGCAGTCTTCATAGAGATCTCTGTGAAGCTTGCTTTCGATGATCGTTTTCATTTCCTCTTCTTTTCCGGTCATCACCTGTATCACGTACCACATAGTCCCTCCTGAAAAAGGGCGTGCTTCGCCATTTCACGGCCTGCGCCCCGAACTCATTCCCTTTTCTTACGGCAGTTCTTTTCCCGGCAGTCTTTACTGTCGTGAAAATGTTTGCTGCTGTATTTTTCTATCATTCTGCCAGATCTGATCCCCTGGAAGGCGGATTCCAAACAGAATCGTTTCCTGTCTTCCAAAAAGTCCTACTTCTGCCAGTACATAACGTTTTCTCAGACGTTTCCTGACAATCTGCCCGGAATATGGTTTTAGAATTCCACCGACCCGGATCAGATTTCCCTCATCATCTGCTTCGACTTCCGACAGTCCCATTGGAACATCCAGCCGTTTTCCACAGATTTGTTGAAGAAAGTGAAGATCTTCCTCTTCAATCCGGACTGGACATTCTTTTCCTCCGACAGGCTGTGGGTATTCTCTCGATCTTTCCAGAACTTCTGCCAGTTCTCCCATCTGATCTGTTTTTACAAAAATAAATCCCGGAAACATCAGTTCCGTATCCAGAATCAGCTTTCCATCTGCCCGGAACAGTTTTTGCTTTTTCAATACGCTGCAGACATCCCACAGTGCAGGATCTACCGTCTGGCGTAACAGCTCTGCCGCTACTTCTTCTTTTCCGGGTACAGTCCTGAGTGCATACCAGTTTTCCATGCTCCACACCTCTCAGCTTTTTGACGTAATCTCAAGACCGGTCCAGAATCCTTCATTCTGCCAGAGTTCTGACGGTCCTTCGATTTTTGCAAGACGTCGATGCCGGTCAATTTTCCTGATTCTTGCTTCGTTTCCAACAAGAGGTCCTTCTGTCACTATCGTCACACCGTCCCGGATAATGCCTCTGGACATGGGAACATAATGATCCGCTCCACCAAGCCTGCGCAGAAATGCTTCTGTCTCTTCATCGACCGGAACCGCTTCCTGATCCCGTGGAACGCAGTCTGTTTCGCTTTCCAGAAAAAACATGCCCGGGAACAGCGGTGCATGCAGAGAATGCCAGCTTCCCTCATACCGTTTCATTCGCTCAAATGTAAACAGAAATGCTTGTGCCTTGGCAGTGGAATCCTGCTGTTTCCAGTTCTGCACGGCCTCCTCTTCCTGTCCCTTTACGCAATGCAGCATATACCAGATGGCTGCTTCCCCCTTTTCGTAAAGTTTTTTACTCTGCGAAAGGGCAGATATATCATGGTAGTAAGGTATATTTTCTAAGCGGTATTCTGGCTGACGTTTTTTTCTGACGTGAAATAAAAAGAAAAGAATTTGGAAAAAGAAAATGTGATTTTATGACTGCTCAGGAAAAATTCTGTCGTACAGACGAGATTTTTGACGGCAAATAGATCCCTATTTTGTTTAAAATATGTAAAGGACAGCATTGTGGACAGGTAAATTCGACTGTTTTCTGCCTTTGCAGAAGATAATCTCGTTGCTTTTTTTACTTATTGTGCTATAATAATGATGTTGGGGTCGAAACTATATAATTAGTTGTGCCCTGTACCTATAGTACCTTGAAAAATTCATATTTTGTAGTATTATGCTGGGATTTCTGGCATATATGCCGGGTATTTCCCTCCTTGTTTTA
>NZ_BSBO01000047.1:0-19355 GCF_027924685.1 Sellimonas catena | reverse complement strand
ATCTGCTCTGCCAATGGCGGCCTTCCTCCCATGGTAAAACGCAGGCAGTACTATGAGGCTTTGGAGGTGGCTGCATAGTCAGTGATATCCTTGAGAAAAATGTGTCAACTAATCTTGACAATATCATTGTTTGCCAATAGCCCGAAAGCCAATTCGCCAAGTTCCAGCGGTCTGTCCTTGAATGTCATGGCAAAGGCATGAGCCTTATCATCACGCAGTTGCATTTCTGTCCGTTTCCAACTGCCGACTTCATCAAGTGTCTTATTATGCTTTGAACAGACTTCCTTATCTTTATCATAAAAACGGTAGGACAATCCCGATTTACCAGCACCGATATAAACAGTCTTTGCGGTGTCGAAATCATCAAACTTGCTTTCGTCAAAGTGGTAGCCCTCACTATTCGAGATAAATTCCTCTTTTTCGCATTTCTTCTTTATCTGCTCTATGGTAAAGAATGGTTTTTCGTTTTTATCATCAATGGCAATATCAAGTCTTGTGAAATGGAAGTTATCCAGTCCGTATCTTCGCTCACAGCGTCGGAACATATCCCCAAAGGTATAATTCCTATTGTTGAGAATACGGAAAATATCATCACAACCTCTGCCAGTCATAACAAGATAACAGCCTAGCCCCTGTGGGTTATCCTCTGTCTTTCTTGCGTCTCCCGATACATAAATATCTCCAACCTGCCAGCGTGCTTGATAAGTCTTGAATTTTATCGTTGCTGGATAAACATTGAAAATGTCAGTCGGTAAACCTAAAATGTGCATGATTACATCTTCAGCGGTTGCCGTTTCAAATACAATGCTGATGTAATCAATCTTAACGGATAAATTTTTGTGTGTAGTTATAGTGCATTTCTCCTTTCGTATGCCCCGTTTTTTGCGGGGTAAAAATCGTGTTTTTCCTTTATTTATCACAGTTTCTAGGTACTATGACATGTATACGCAGGGCGGTGTTACATATACGCCCTTTACGAGCGCCTAAAGGCGTTCCCTTTCTTCCTGTGTCTGTTCCGTTCTTAACGCTCACGAGCCTTGAGAGGCTCGTGGCTAAACGAAACAGCCCCAGTCAGAAACCCTATTTTTAGTCTGATAGTCCATGCTCATTCATGCTATCAAAGTGAAAACATCTCTTATATATGCTTACTCAAGTGTGTGATTGACCCTAGCGTGCTTAATCACTCTGTCTGATAAGATAATAACGCCACTAGAATTACTTGTCAAGAAGTTTCGATTGACTTTTCGATATATATTAAGTATGATATGCTTATAAATGACAATAAAAGCAACGAAAGGAGCGGTTATACTAAGTTATGGAGTATTATGAAAAGAAAATCAGTTTCTTAGGAGAAAACATACAAATCATAAGAAAACACAGGGGAATGAAACAACAGGAACTTGCCAATAAAATCGGTATCAATATGCAGAGCCTTTCCAAGATTGAACGAGGTGTGAATTATCCTACCTTTGATACATTGGAAAAGATAATGGACGTGCTGGGAGTAACACCGAATGAATTATTGTCGGGGGAATGGAAATATATTGACCACACCGAGCCATATATCATGGACGTTATCAAACGAGAACAGGATTTTAATGTTTCCTTAGATTATTTGTCTGAAAATGAATTTTTCAATGACGAAAAAGAATGTAGATTTTACATGGAAACTACATTGATTAGATACATTAGCAATTATCTTTCTAGTGAGGTAGTAGAGTTGGAAGAACTTATGGAAATCAAGCAGTTGATACAGCGTCAGAAATTGGAACGCATGATGAAAGTACATAAGGAAATGCGAGGGTTAGACCGATACAGAGAACAGCCCAAAGAGTATAAATATCACGACCCTTATGATGATTGGATATTCCGTCAGCTTGCAGATATAGACAACAGAAACAACATTCCCAACACTTCGCCACAATTAGATTTTAATGAAACGGACTATGAAGATTATCTAAAAGAGAAATGGAATAGAGGACTTTAATTTTCCTCTTGCATGAAAGATACAGCAAACAAAAAGCCCAATCAAGAGTGCAAAGCACCACCAATGGTGGTAAGGCTCTTTACAGGGTTCTTTCTTTTCTGTGGTGGGTAATCAAGCGAAAAATGAAGAAGTGTTTTGTCATGCTTTATATTTTTATCCCGACTTTGATAATTCAGATTGTGAAAATGATTAAATACAGAAAAGCTAAATAACACGATTTATATTAGCATCACTTTAATGATAAATTAGTTAGAGTGGTGCCTTATTTTTTTCTCTGTACAATCACTTAAATAGGTGCTATAGTAATGGGTAGATAGTATTCGAACAGAAACTATACCACATATTTTTTATTTTTAAACCATGAGGATTATATCAGTTTGAACGAGACCTCATCCATGCAGATTTTCATGATTGTCACTTCCCAGAAAGGAGTGATCGATATGAGAGCAGGATTTATCGGAGCGGGGAAAGTAGGATTTTCCCTTGGAAAATACCTGAAGGAAAACGGCGTAGAGATTACGGGTTACTTCAGCAAATCACCGGAATCAGCTAAATCAGCAGCAGATTTTACTAACACAAAACTATATAAGAGTATAGAGAATATCTTAAGTGACAGTGATACCCTGTTTATTACTGTGCCTGATGGACAGATAAGCAAAGTATGGGATTATATGAAGAATCTGGATATTAAAAATAAAAATATTTGTCATTGCAGCGGTTCGATTTCATCAACCGTTTTTTTTGATGGTGAAAACCTCGGTGCAAATATCTATTCGGTACATCCCCTATATGCAATAAGTGATAAGTGCGAATCATGGAAACACTTGAATAAGGCTTATTTTACTGTGGAGGGTTCGGCAGAGAATCTAGATGAGATTAAGAGTATCTTTGAGCGAGCAGGAAATAAGGTAATCGCAATGGGAGCGGAAAATAAATCTCTTTACCACTGCGGTGCAGTAGTTGTAAGCAATCTCGTAAACGGACTTTTTCAAGTGGGGGCTGAAATGCTTGTAAAATGCGGCTTTGATAAAAAAGATGCAAAGAAAGCCTTAGTGCCTTTGTTTACTGGAAATGCCGACACATTGGCAGAAAAAGGGGTTGCGGCTGCCCTCACAGGTCCTGTTGAGCGAAATGATTTGTCGACTATCACAAAACACATTGAAGCTATTAAGGCAGCATGGATAAACGAGTCTGAGGAAAAGGTGGGATATGAGATGATATATCTTTTGCTTTCAGAAAAGCTTCTCAGTATTGCACAGGAAAAACATTTAGACAGTGACTATTTGAAGATGACGGAGGTAATTAAAAATGAAAAACACAGTATCCACTTTTAAAGAACAGAAGGTTAAGGGCGATAAGATTACAATGCTGACAGCCTATGACTATTCGACAGCTAAATTGATGGATCAGTCAGGTATTAACGGTATTCTCGTTGGAGATTCTCTTGGCATGGTTATGCTCGGATACGAAAATACTTTGCCGGTAACAATGGAAGATATGATTCACCATACAAGAGCAGTTACAAGAGGTGCCAAAGATGCCTTAGTAGTTGGAGATATGCCGTTTATGTCATATCAAGTTTCAGTTGAAGAGGCCATGTATAACGCAGGAAGACTTATGAAAGAAGGAAGATGTCAAGCAGTAAAGCTAGAAGGTGGAGCCTCTGTTTGTCCACAGATTAAAGCTATTACAGCTGCTTCAATTCCTGTTATGGCACATATTGGACTTACACCTCAGTCAGTGAACGTTTTTGGAGGCTTTAAAGTTCAGGGAAAAAGTGAAGAGGGAGCAAAGAAACTCATTGAAGAGGCAAAAGCTGTTGAAGAAGCAGGAGCATTTGCGATTGTTTTGGAATGCGTACCTGCAAAATTAGCGGAAATTATTTCTGAAAGCATTAATATTCCTACAATAGGAATAGGTGCAGGATCTGGCTGCGATGGACAGATTCTCGTTTATCAGGACATGCTTGGAATGGTCTCTGACTTTACACCTAAATTCGTAAAACAATTCGCAAAGGTAGGAGATGTAATGAAAGAAGCCTTTGCTGCATATATAGAAGAAACTAAACAGGGAAGCTTTCCAGCACCTGAACACACATTTAAAATTTCAGAAGATGTAATTAACAAGTTATATTAGGAGATAGAACGATGAAAATAGTAAAAACCGTAGATGAAGTGAGAGTTATAGTCAAAGAATGGAAGAAAGAAGGTCTTACAGTAGGTCTTGTTCCTACTATGGGATTTTTGCACGAAGGACATAAGAGTTTAATTACAAGGGCTGTTTCAGAAAACGATAGAGTTGTTGTCAGTGATTTTGTAAATCCGACTCAATTTGGAGTAGGGGAAGATTTGGAAAGCTATCCGAGGGATTTGGAAAGGGATACTATGCTATGTGAGGAGGCAGGTGCTAATTTAATATTTAATCCTGAGCCGGAAAATATGTATTTTGACGATTTTTCAACATATGTAAACATAGAAAGTCTTTCAGAGGAACTTTGTGGAAAATCACGACCAATACATTTCAGGGGTGTAGGCACAGTAGTATCTAAACTTTTTAATATTGTAAATCCCGACAGAGCTTACTTTGGTCAAAAGGATGCACAGCAGCTTGCGATTATAAAAAGAATGGTTAGAGATTTGAACTTTGATATCGAAATTGTGGGCTGCCCTATAGTTAGAGAAGAGGATGGTCTTGCAAAGAGTTCAAGAAATACATATCTAAGCAAAGATGAGAGAAAGGCGGCACTAATTTTAAGCAAAGCAGTTAAGCTCGGAGAAGATATGGCAAAAGCAGGAGAAAAAGATACAGATAAAATTGTATCAGAAATGATTAAGCTTATTGAAACTGAGCCTATGGCGAAAATAGATTATGTTCAGGCTGTAGACGCTGTTTCAGTTAAACCGGTCAAGGAGATGACAGCACCAGTACTAGTTGCCATGGCAGTTTATATCGGCAAAACCAGATTGATTGACAACTTTATTTACGAAGGTTAAACGGGGGTTAAATATGACATTTGAAATGTTAAAGGGGAAGATACACAGAGCTACAGTAGTTCAAGCAGAACTTGATTATGTAGGAAGCATCACTGTAGACGAAGACTTACTTGACAGTGCCGGAATTTTGGAGTATGAAAAGGTAAGTATCGTAGATATAAATAATGGGAACAGATTTGAGACATACACAATTGCAGGAGAAAGAGGCAGCGGAATGATATGTCTCAATGGAGCTGCTGCAAGATGTGTTCAGACAGGTGATAAGATAATCATAATGTGCTATGCACAGATGACTCCAGAAGAGGTAAAGAAAAATCCACCTAAAGTAGTATTTGTAGATGAGGATAACAAAATATCAAGAGTCGCAAGATACGAAAAACATGGTAAGCTATAAGACATGTAATTTGCAAATAAAAAAGGGCATTTCGGTAATTAAAAAATGTAAAAGGTGAAGAATATGTCATCTGCCCTCGTTGTGAGCAAGAAGTTTATAAAGAAGTAATAATTTATCCATTTTGTAACTTTGGCATAATGGCATGGCTTGAAGGAGAAAATGATGAAAATAGCAAACCAGTGAAAGATAAATCTAAGTAAAATCTCAGCTTAACAATTTAATATCTATATTTACAAAGCAGTTGGTCTTATGATTGACTGCTTTTAAAAAAGACACCGTTTAGGTGTGAGGTCTTTTTAGTGTTATTTATAGTCATATCAAGGCTCGTTTAATTATGGTAAATTCGTGGTAAAATGAGTGCTTTTCTATACTTCAAAATATTTGAAAGTATAGTGTTTATACGGATAATCAAAAATTAGATATAAAATTTATATAAATCTCATTTATTTTAAACACCGGAAGATTAGTAGGAGAAAAAAAAGATTCATCTTTTTTTTTGTTCAAAAAAGGATTTTTCAAGTAATCATATAAAATTACAGGGGTTGTCTCTTTACAAAAATCTACATTTGAAAAATGATAGGATTTAAAAAAATGATTATAAACCCGTTTTTGTTCAAATATTATTTGTTCCAGCGCAATATCATCATAAAATCTTATTTTTTTTTGATTAATATTGGCATAATAACAAAGCTTCTTTTTTACATTGTCTTTTATTTCTGATTGAGAAAAAAAATAAATCTCATCAGCATTACATAATTGTGCCATAACCAATGTTGGAGCAATGGTTTGAAGGGATATTTTATCACTATAATTTTTACATTCTGCCCAGTATAATGTTTCATCGTATTGAGCATAAAAATCTTTGCTTCCATCGTGTGTGATTGGTGTGTCGTGCCACGAAAATGATGGAAACAGTTCTTCCAGCAACATAAAGACAAGTTTTTCAAATAATATACCAGAATAGATTTTTTTTTCTTTCCTATATTCTACAAATTCATTTTCAAAAGCTTCTGTCAGATATTTCATAATACTCCTCGGCATCAGACGTTATGTTTTCCCATTGTTTCATTTTATGACTATATTTACGAATCACTTTTGCCGGATTACCAACTGCTACGCTGTACGCCGGAATATCTTTTGTTACAACAGAATTCGCACCGATAACCGCATGTTTTCCGATATGTACAGCTTTAATGATACGCACACCTATTCCGATAAATGCTTCCTCTTCTATAATGGTTTTCCCAAAGATCAATTTCTGTTTTAATATACTCTCATGTTCTACTCCACGATACTCATGCTCAGCATCAGTTATAAAAACATGGGAAGATAATGTTACATTCTTTTTGATATGTACAAGATTTGCAGCAAATATCTGACAATCTTGTTCTGCATGAACATTATCTTCAATAATGATGCGAGGGGTAAAGTACTGGTCATTCATACATTTTATTGCATCCATACGCAGGCGCTCCCGGAAAGTTACATTTTCTCCGATTGAAATACATTTTTTATTATTTACCAACATCGGAAAATATATTAAAGAACCTTTTCCGAACCGGGCATATTGATATCTGTTTGGGAAATAGGTTAAAAGTCTGTATAGAATCATTTTTTTTGCTTTCATATTCTTTTTAAAAAACATAATTATTTTTTTCATAAAATGTACCTCATTAAATAATTTGTGGCACACGTATTATAGCACGACGTGTCTATAGAAAGAAGAAATAGATAAAGGATAACTGCTAATTATCCTTCATTTCTATGTTACATTTGTTCTGATTCACGCCATCCGAATTATCGAATTCGCAATCCGTTTTTCTTCCCCGTCAGGCGTTGTGTAGAATCTCTGATCTATGCCATATAAAAGTAATTTCAGATCACGCTCTGAAGAAATTCTGAACCGTCCTTCCGCAGATACTAATTGCGGGCAATAATCCTTTATAGAATCCATGATAATTTTCTTCTTTTTTCTTTTCATATGTTTCATAAGTTCAGTAGCCATCGCAATTCTTTTACGATTCGCTTTTTTTACATTTTCGGCAGAGAAATTATCCAGTTCAATAAAGTCATTATCCAGGAAATTGCATGTTTCTTCTTCCGTAGCTTCCCGATACAGCATATCAATTCCTTTAAAAATAGAACAAATACTACTCAAATTTTTAAAACACAATTTATCGCTTTCTTGTATATATATTGCATCCGGGATTTTATGAATTACTATTTCCTGACACTCCTGCTTAAATGTAGCTGTTTCACTTAATATAATTTTCTTCTTCTTCACCAGATTTGTTGGCGAAACCTTTTGTAAGAAGAAAACATTTTCTTCAATATAGCATAAGTACTCAATATCAGAAAATTTGCTTTTTTCCAGTAACTCATAGGAAGTCGACGAAAATTCTCTTTTTAAAAGTGGAATACAATAATCCTGGCTGGAAAATCTGTTGACGCAAAACCAGCACTCTTCATCAAGGTTGTGATCTGGAATAAATTCTACTGTATTTTCCAGGTCTTCCGGTAACTCATATAACTTTTGGTTCGAAAATAATTTACGATATTTATTATCTCGTTCTCTTGTTTTTATCTTCACTATCGTGTGATTCACCTATCGTTCCTCCATATCAATATAAGTCGTTGTATTAATTCGTTTTAATGAACTAAAATAAATACTCTCTGTGTCACGCAACGTTTGTTTTGAAATAACGAAACATTTTATACCATTTACGTTGACCACGTAATAAAACTGAAAGCCAAATAAAAGAAATATAGGATTAAAATACATTGCTCTTGATAAATAGGTAAATATAAACACAATCCCATAAACAAACAACATCGTACAGTAGTCAGAAATTCCTAGTGCAACAAAAAAATATCCGAGATAAACCGGCAGAAATGTATTATTTGCCGATTCAATTTCTATTACACCATTTTCAATACTGTCATCCGATAAATATCGACACACAAATATACTAAATCTTGTCAGTATCAAAATAATCACACATAAACATAAAACAACGCACCATTTATTAATGCCAAAAACCAGATGACTTTCTATATTTGCAAAAAATACTACAAGCATTAACAATGTAGCATCCAATGTAAGCAATATATTGTACAACCGTTTAATCATTTTCCGCCCTCATTTCAAAAAAAGGGTAAGAAAACAAAAGAAGACTTCTCTTCTTTGCTCCTTACCCTTGATTAACCCTGTTTATTTTAACATATTTTGTTGATAATTTCGACACATTTTTATATTTATCTTGACTTATTTACTCTATTTTCTTCTCCCCACCACTTTTCTCGGATTCGTCACAAACAACTTCTTCGCCCGTTCCGTTCCATATTCTTTCTCTATAAATCGACAAACTCTTCCTAGTCCGCTTCCTCTTTCCCATACATGATGGGCATCGCTGGCAATAAAGTCCACCAGATCCATGTCCAGAAGACAGGTTGCACATCGGGCTGCTTTCTCCCCATGCGTTCCCGACAGACTGCTTTTATTTATCTGGAATTTCGCACCTTTCTTACATCCCTCCAATGCTAATTCCCAGTCCTTTTTCACACATTCGTAACGTTCCGGATGGGCAATCACCGGGATGTACCCCTGCTCCTTCACTGTCTGAATCCCTTCGAGAAGATTTTCTCCTGACGCATCAAAGAAGAATTCCATCAGAAAATATCTGCCTCCACAAAGAGGAAAATACTCATCTATGTGAATCAGAAACTCTCTTTTACTCTCATATAAAACTTCCATCCCCGGATGGAGAACGACCGGTATCCGCTCTTTCTCCACCGCATAACAAAGCATATCAAACTTCTCTTCCAGCAGATAATCGTTAAAATTAAAGAAACCATACGACGGCGCGCAGTGCGGCGTCAGTATGATTTCTCTTGTTCCCCCTTCGACTGCCTGTCTGATCAGTCGCAGGGCATCTTCCAATGTACCGGCGCCATCATCTACACCAGGCATAATATGTGTATGTATATCAATCATTCCTGATCCTCTTCTTTTTCTTTTCCTACTCCGTATCCTCTATGTCCATATCCATATTTTCCGTACCCGTATTTTCCATAGCTATACTTACCATAACCATAACGTCCGTATCCATATCCACCTCTCATCTCCGGACATTCATTCAATATATATCCAGAAACGACTGCTTTCTGGTTTCCTATGGATTTTAGTCCATCCCGTATTTTCCAGGAAGGAAGCTTGTCATATTTCACAACATAGAGAATCTCATCTGCGTATTCTGCCAGAATCGAAGCATCCTGAAACAATGTACACGGAGGACTGTCGATAATGATATAATCCATCCTGTTTCTCATTGTATCCAAAAATCTTCTGGCTCTTTTACTGCTCAAAACAGGTGCCGGCTGATCAGTCTTCTTTTCATTTTCAAGAATCCACACATCTGCTCCTTCCAGTTTTGTACCGTACCTTTCAAAGGCTTCCAACGCTTCCGACTCGCTTTTCGTGTTTCTGACATCTGAAAGTCCAAATGTCCCTTTTACCCCCAACAATTCTCCGTCGCTTTGTTTTCTGAGATCTCCATCCACCAGCAGAACCTTATTTCCATCTTTTCCGAGTTTATAAGCAAGATTGGCTGCCGTGACTGATTTTCCTTCCCCTGCAATAGTGCTTGTAATAAGAAGCACTTTTCCATGATTGCGATTCATGGAATTAAGAACCCTCGATAAAAGTACCCGGATGCTTTCATTGTATTCACCTGAAAGTCCCTTATTTGAAATGAAAACCCTTGTATCTCCGGTTTTACTCCGGGCTTTAAATCTCACTTTGGGAAGATGTGCCATACACCGGACACTGGTGATCTTTTTCATCTCTTCTGTGCTACGTACGTTTTTTATAAATAATGCCAACAGACCACAGATTGTTACTGCAATGAAAAGGCCTCCGCATGCCCCCATCAATAAGCTTTTTACCTTTCCATACTGGTTGCATGGTTCTGAAGGAATCGATGCTTCCGTCAACATTTCGAAGCTGATATTGCCCAACACGAAATATGCCGTCTCCGGATAAACTTCAATCGCCGCCGTCAGAATATCATACGCATCCTGTGGATCCGGGCTTTGCACTTTCATTGTGACAACATTTGAATTAGAAATTGTTTCCGCCGTAATCGTCCCGTTGATAGAACTGCTCTCCAGCTTTTCTGTCAGGACACTGCAGAAATAACTGCTTTCCAGAATATAAGGAAATGTTTTTGACATCTGATCAGCCGTGCTGTTGTCATAATAAAAACTGTAACTTCTGCTACCACTGCTTCCGGTAGCCACAGTGAATGTAGCACTACTCTCATACATCGGAGTCTGCAGAATATGCTGAAATCCAAAGACACCTGCTGCGCCGATCAGCACAAGTAAAATCACCATCCACCACAGACGCCGCAGGTTCTTCCATGTGTCAGCGATCAGCTGATACAGATCAATCTCTTCTCTCTGATTATATCCTTCCTTCATTTTTCTCTGGTCATCCATGAATATTTATCCTCTTTCTTTTCTTCCGGTTTCTCCATATGCACCATAGCTGCCGTATCGCCCTGTTCCAACCTGCCCCGACCACTCCCGGTGAAAGGCGTTCAGAATAAATCCTGCAAAGTCGCTTCCTGTCTGACGTACAATATCTACGGTATCATTAATAAGACGGACATCCGCCCAGTCTTCACGTACTACGAGAAGCACTGTATCTACAACAGACATCCAGACTTCCGTATCCGCTGATACCATGACAGGAGAACAGTCGATAATAATATAATCAAACTCCTGTTTCCATTCATGCAAAAGCACTTCCAAACGCTCTTCTTTCAGACACTGTTCCGGATGCTTTGCCGCTGAAAACTGGAACAATTCCCGGACACCTCGCGCTTTACCTGGATATACAGCTTCTCTCCAGCCATTTTCTTCTTTTAACACCTTTTCGAGGGAGATACGACTTTCATCCTTAATTTCAAAAATCTTATGCTGAGCCGGCTTCCTCAAGTCTCCATCCACCAGCAGAACCTTTTTATGCTTTTCTGACATGGACAATGCCAAATTTGCTGCTACAGTAGACTTTCCTTCATTTTCACCGACACTGGTCACGAGCAGGACTTTTTGACTGTTCTTCCGCATGTGATATTCAATCCTTGCCTCTGTCCTTCTTCCAGCTTCTGCATAATCCATACTGACAGATGGAGATGAAAGGATCAGCGCCTGTTTTGACTCTTTACGCCCACGCAGATCCATCTCTTTTCTTTCATAGGGAATCACGCCCATAATCTTCCCATCCAGCTGCGATTCTGCACTTTTTACATTCTTTACCGTAAATCGCATAACATAATAGAATGCGATCACTGCTGCCATACCTGCCGCTGCAAGCACCATAAGCAGGTATCTGTTTTTCAGCATCCATGATGTGTTAGATGGCGTATACGGAATATTTGGCTCCTGTACCATCTTCAAATCTGCATTGGAAAAAACCTGTCCCGATACCTCCTCATAATTTTCCAGGGCAGAGTAAAGATAGACATACGCCTGCCTCGGTTCCGGACTGGTGGCATGAAGCACAAGCAGATTGGTTTCTTCAATCAAAGAACAGGTGATCGTCCCATTAACATCCTCCCCGACATCTTCACGAATCTTTTCCCTCAGTGCTTCACTTTGAAAAACCTGCCCGTACACATCTGCCATCTGGGAGGCAACTCCAAGAGAAGAATAGGCATTGGACTGTCCTTTGACTCCGACTACCAAAGTTGCCGAAGACGTATACTCAGGCTCAAAAGTCAGATTGTGCCATGCGGTAGCCACACACCACATGGCTGCCGCCGCCAGAAGAATCATCCATAAATTTCTCAGAAGATCAGTACACAAGCCTCTGACACTGATTTCATTCAGACTAAATCTCTCTCTGTTCATCTAATCTTCCCCTCCATCTTCCACGATCACAGTCAGCCAGGTCTCTCCCTGAGATCCCTGATCATCCTTCACCTGATAATGGACTTCATAACACCCCGGAACATTCGGATTAACCCCGGAACTGATGGAAACTTTGTCCGTATCAATATTCTCTCCGCCTGCCCCTGTAACTCCGGTGATATATGTTTTCGGATCTATTTCCTGCCCCGCTGTGATGTAAACGATTCCCGTACTTAAGGTGATACTCATCTGCTGGCTGTCCGCAGAAACCACATGTACCGGAAGTGACTCCGATACAGAATCTCCATAACTATTTTCCACTTCAAAAGTAATAGAATACGTACCTGGGAACTGGTAATTCACATCTGATTCTTTCTGTACTATCCAGTCTTTCCGACTTCCATCCAGTACATCCTGTGCTCCGAGACGGCTCATTACTTCCTGACTGCTTCCCTCTCCTTCTACAAAAACGAGCGGTTGTGATAATGTAAACTGTGGGGAATGATAGTCCGCAAACTTTATCTTTCTTGTAAGAGAGGCCGACTGGCCTGAAGAATCAAACACCGCATAAGTCACATTACAAACTCCTTTTTCAATAAACCGCGACGGAGAACTGAACACTACCTGAGCAGTCAGGTCGCCTTCTTTTTCGTCCCATGCACGGATTCCTTCCATCAGCTCTTCTCTTGTATACTCACTTGTCACCTCGATCGTATCTGTTTCCGCTGTAATCTGCGGCTTCGTCGTGTCTCTACTTCCCAACTGAATCACTTCGGAGATGATAAAAGCCCCAAATGCCACGATACTGCATATCACTAAAATCGTCCTGATAATTCTCATGCCGTTTTTTCCTTCCAAATATTTGATTAATGTTTCTTTCTGTAAATTTTTTTACATTTATCTTTTAATACTATCACAAAATGATTGTCAAAGAACCACCCATCTCTCATGAAAAATGGGTGGTTCTCGGAAAATATTATTACTGCAGCATATACTTTTTCAAGTCTTTCCGATGCTCAATATGAAGCTTCTGAAGCGCCGTCGATATGTACTGTTTTACTGTATTCACAGAAATATTCATATGGTTTGCGATCTCCTGGTTTGTCCATCCCCTGGCTGCAAGCATGGCGGTTGTGAACTCTGTTGTTGTCAGATTGTCTGCTACCTCATGTCCGGTAATCGGATTATGAACTTTTCTCCATCCTTCTGCGAAACGGTAAGTAATATCAATAATCCTTTTAAAATCTTTCGGCCAGTTCGGTTTGATCACAGCCTCCAACATCCCGCCCAATAATCCATGATGCTCACCAAAAGCTTCGATGAGATCATCCTTCCTTGCAAGTTCCCAGGCTTCAAGAAGATGTTTACGTGCTTTTTCCGGCTGTTTCAGACTCATATAATCCATCACCGCTACCATATGTAAATAAATAGTAGGAATCGGATAAATCTTTTGCTGAATTGCAAACGCAGTTTCTATGATCCCAATACTTTTTTCATATTCTCCTTTTAAATAAATATAATGTGCCTGAACATACAGCGCAAATATCTGTAATCCCGGCGGTAATATTGCTAAAAACTCCTGAATCGGTGGAATTTCTTCCGGCATCGGAAGATGCAGAAGTACCACTGCCGCGAACGCAACAAATGCTTCCCCGGCATGATAAATAGCCGGCATATCCTTATTCACTGAAGCAAGCGTATTTTTCATTTCTACCAAAGAATGCCTTGCTCTGTGAATTTGACCTATCGTAAGGTTTGCATAAGCACAGATAAAACAAGCCGAAAGTTTCAGATCCAGCTCTTGGCTGTCGAGAAATAATTCTGCCTTCTTTACTGCTTTCTCCGATTTACCGCTGAAATAATAGTACTCTGCAAGAGCGATCTCTTTTCTCGGTCCGTCTTCCATATTTTTGATATATGTTTTACAACTGCCCGGTTCAAATGCTGTATTCATTAAAGGCATGAGATCCGAAAAAAGTATCTGTTTTTCTTGTTCTCTTTTTGACATAGAGGACTCTTTTTTCCTACGGATAGGCTCTGGCTTTATTGCATTTTCAGGAATCCTCCATGAACGCCCAAATTTATCTGCTCCGTCAATTCTTCCTTCAGAACAATATTTCTGCACCAAACGTCCAGATATCTTCCACTTTTCCGCCGCTTCCCGTACTGTCATATATTCCATTTTATCTCCCCTAACAACTGGTGTTTTCGTCATAATATGATTTCGTTTTTACGCAATTCGTGCCGTATTGCAACACTTCATCTTTCACTTTAATTTTTCTCAAATTGCTAAAAATCATATTTTTGGAATATATTATAACGCAAAATGTGTTACCAAAGTGTTACTTTCCGCAACAGTGTTTATAATGTCCCTTCTCTTTCTGACAATTCCAGCATGGCACTGGTTTCTTCTGCCCAGGAATATTCCTCCAGATACTTTCTTTCAAGTTTCCATTTTTTATATGCTTCGGGATTTCCCTTCAATAATACATAATAATCGCAATCTATTTTTATAATATCAATCCTGCAACTCCCCCTGTTCCCGTAAAAAATATCCTCTACACCTTGTTCTGACAGCACCTGTCTGATCTGCATTACAGCTTTCCGATATAAATTTTTGACACGATTGTCGTATTCACGTCCTTCCCACAACTTATCTACCGCTTCTTCAATCGTGACAGTGCCTCCTCGATGATCCACACACAGGGCAAGCAGTTCTTTTGCTTTTGAGTTCGGAAAATAGACTGTACTGTCAGCAACAAATACCTCGAATCTCGGAAAAGTTCTGATATACACTCTTTTTTTCTGACGAGCACTAAGAAGTCTGGCTCTTTCAAGCACTTCTTTAATATCCTCATTATCATATGGTTTCGTCAGATAATAATCTGCTTTGATCTTCAATGCATCCAACGTATATTGCTCATAACCTGTAATAAAAATAATTACCAGCCCTGGTGATAGTTCTCTCAGCTTCTCCGCCAGCTCCAGCCCGTTCATCTCCGGCATTTCAATATCCAAAAATGCAGCTTCTACAGAATGGTTTTCAATAAATTCCAGTGCCTGAACCGGATTTAAGAATGCTCCTGATAACTCTACCCATGGAATCCCTTCTATCTCAAACTGAAACTGCCTCAACGCAAGTTTTTCATCATCCACAATTATCACTCTCATTTGTCCCACTCCCTGTTGATCCATATTAAAAATATTCTTTTCCCCATTACCGATATGTTCTATTGGTATAATTATACAACTATTTCTTATTTCATTCAATATTTTTGTGTATTAAGCATATATCCATTCAAAAAAAGGGAAAGACACCAGTCTTACCCTATGTATTATAAATAATCCTAAATTTTATTTTTCAAAAAGACCACTTTTACTTTTGTTCCTTTACCCGGGCAACTTGACACCTCAAGCGTTCCTCCAGTAATTTCTTTTATACGGAACCGAATATTGGACAGACCTACATGAGAAGTAGTATCATCCAGACGTTGTGTTTCATTCCTTATCCCCAGAAGAGATGAGTCAAATCCCGTCCCATTATCTTCCACTTCCACAATATATGAATCCTTATCTTCATAACTTCTGATCAAAACGACCCCACCATTAATTTTTTTACACAGGCCATGTTTTACTGCATTTTCCACTATTGGCTGAATCGAAAGAGGAGGAACCATAAAACTCTTCACCCGGATATCCATCACAACATCGAGCCGTTCTTCAAAGCGAATCTTTTCTATATTTAAATATGCCCTGATATGTTTTAACTCTTCTGAAAAAGGAATCAGTTCTCTTTCTCCGATATTATCCAGATTCAAACGTAGATAGGTGGAAAAATCATAGACCATCTTCCTTGCTTTTTCCGGATCAATTATGATCAATGCCTGGATTGAATTTAATGTATTATATATAAAATGAGGTTTAATCTGACTGGTCATCAATTCTGCTTTTCCCTTTTTTAATCTTAGTTTAAGCTTCTGATTTTCTTTTATTTTCTGATAAACCATCAAAACACTGATACGCAGCAAATTTAAAGCATAGATCAGGAGCGTCATTCTCATCCAGATAGCCACCAGTTGATTCGTCTGATAGAAATACACGGTTTCCCATACTCCGGCGCATAAAATCAACAAAATACAGACCAGCTCTGACCCCATTCCTTTCCTCGTTTTTCTTGCTGCAAGACAGTAAATAACGACCGTATAAACAAGTGTAATTCCCACCATCGTATGAGTCACCGGTAGACATTCTACCAGATCAGGGCCACCTGTCAATGCAGAACACAGGCATATACTCCCGATACTAAAAGAAATATAAAATAACACCTTCGTTATCTTTCCTGAAATTTCTTTCCATCTCGCATATAAATATGCCGTAAGAAAAACCGGACAAAACAAAAGCGATACAAATGTAAAGTAATGCCACGCTTCTATCCCTATAAAAACTGCCGGCATTCTGGATTCACCACATAACCAAATGCAAAGATCAACGAGCAAAATTCCCAGACTGCACTGCCAGCCACAAATTTCATGCTTTTTGCTTATTATAAAAATCAGTATCAAAAGCAGACCGACAATTCCCACAAGAAGGCTAATGCCAAACACTATCGCCTGTACAGACATCACATAATTCACCAGTCCATCATAACTGCCATAACGTATACTACCAATTTTCCCGGAAAATCTCCCATATGGGGATTCAAGACTAATTCGTATCTGCTGACCTGCATGTGATTCTGATAAACGCACAAAATTCCAGACACTCGGTATCGCATTCCCGATCATCTTATGAGACGGATACTGATAAACAATCTCTTCCCCGATATATACTTTTACCCGCTGCATCCTGCTGCGAAAGACAATGCCCATTCCATCTTTTACATCCGATGGAAGAGTATTACTTAACACCACTTCTGTATTTTTCGGTACATCAAGTCCTTCAGGTGGAATAATTTCTCCACTTTTCTCTTCAAAACTGTATGTCCATCCTTCACTGCACACCTGAATTTCATCATGATCCGTCAACTTCTGGCGATGAGAAAATATCGCCAGAATCAAAAATATAACTATCAGGATTCCTGCTGTCAGCTCGGATACTCTCTTTACTCCCATATCACTTTCCTCTTACATCCAGACATCTCTCAAAGGCCGATTTTCTTTAACATCTGATATTCCCTGTAACTGCGGTTTCCATCGTTTTTCGTCATAGATCTGATCGTGGAAAATGTATGTTGTCTTCTCCGGAACAGACCGATCCATCCCCTTTTCACCCATGCTGCCGGGAGAAGCCATGTTTGCTTTTTGACCCCGGGAATAAACATGGACATATACTCTTTGCCCGGAAAAAGATAATGCCAAAACATTTTTATTGTTCTTTTCTGTTCCGTGTCTCTTCCTGTTCCCGGCTTTTCATAGGATTTTCGTCTATAAACATCTCCTATATTATGAGTTGCAAATCCAAACGTACCCCCAGCAACAACATACTCTTCCAGTTCATTCAAGACTTCTTCCGGCATCTCTTCTATGCCCCACCAGAAACCAAACCATCTGTTACACAAATTTCCTATAGTAACAGCCACCTTATCCAACGAAGCCTCCTTTAATAATCTTTCCTCCTCTTCTTTATCAAATGCCATACCGTAGTGTTTTAAGAAGATAACAAGATCCATAAACATACGCACACCTGCTCCTGTTGAACTTAAATGTTTCGCAATATGATAAATCAGAAAGCAAAAATGATATTCTTTTTTCAGGCACAGTTCCTCATCCTCTTCTATAGTCCGGTTCATTGCATCTGAAAAAAACTGCATATAATCAACGCCATTGGAAATATTGTTCCCGGCAATCCGGCTGTGCATCTCAATCACAACCATGCCTTTACTGTACACCCAGACATTGCCCTGGTCGGCACTGCAGGAATATCCCAGGTCAGTCATAATCTCATGTGCCCTGCTGCGGTCTTCCTCGCGGATCAGACAATCCAGATCTCCCATCGTTCGTGTTTCCGGAACAGGATAGTAAGAACGGATTTGGATCCCTTTAAAAAATATAACCGGTATCCCCTGTGACCGAAACGCTTCCTGAATTTCCTTTTTTCCAATTTCCTGATTGATCGATCTTGTCACCGCAAAGATATACTGCTGTCTCAACCAGTTCATCTGTTCCGGCCATAAGTCCACCAGCTCTTTTTCTCTCTTCCGAAACATGTAATATAACACAGGAGCCACACTGTGTATCGCCCCAAGATAACATAGATCGTCAAGCAGCTCCTCCGTCATAGGTGTGGCGAATGTGTCCATTTCCTGTTGATTTATGTAATCCTTTAAAATACTGAAAAAAGTCTGAATCGACTTTTGCGGTACCTGTCTTGATTCCATTTGCACGCTTATCTACCTCACAATTTTTTTATTCCTCGATATGCCTTAACAACATATTTTCTGGCAAATATGATCCGAATCCAGATATATCTGAAAAACAAAGCTTCGGGAGAAAATCCTGTAATCCATTTCCCTTTTCTCATAACTTTGTCTTCGACAGCTTCTATCTGATCTCTTCTGATCGGTCCCTCTGTTTCATACTGTGCATCGCCTGCAAAATAATACTCTCCATTCTTAACAGAACAAATCCTGTGCAGAACAAATTGTCCGGAAGTTCTTCTGAATAATGCGATCTTTCCTTTCTTCAGATCTTTTGGAAGTGGCTTCCTGAGCGAAATACAGTCTCTTTCACTGATCAGGAAAGGAGTCATACTGCTTCCCGAAACCGGAATCACAACTTTCCGGCCCTCCTTAACCAGCTGACACATATCCTCCAGAAATATTTCCGTATCCACAAGGATACTTCCATTGGCATTTCCCTGTCTCAGCGTTTTTCCTCTCAATACGCTACACCATCCTGTTCTACAATTTCATGCTCTCTCATTTTATATACTTTAGTGCACAGTATGTGTCAAGTAATCGTTGGCACTTTTTCTTCTTTTTTTGATATCAGTTTATTTCTTTTATTTTCAGACAATTCAGCTCGGACTTTATCTGATCATTTTATGTTTCTTTTTAACAGAATGCTCT